>NZ_MQUI01000001.1:0-225093 GCF_001970915.1 Sphingomonas sp. Sph1(2015) | reverse complement strand
CACAGGCTTTATGCTTGCCGAAGCGCCCCACCCCCGGCCCCTCCCCTGAAGGGGAGGGGGGCAACAAAAGTTCTGCTTAACCCTACATCAAAACCTTGTCGGGTCGGGCGAGGCTGTCGAGATCGGTGTTCGCGTCGATCTCCAGCAGGGTTTTGATATGCCCGTCGCGAATGTCATAGACCCAGCCGTGCAGCCATAGCTCGCGCTTCTCGGCGAACGCCTTCTGGATCGTGTCGAGCCGGGCCAAGTGGCGCAGCTGCTCCATCACGTTCACCTCGACCAGCCGGTTGACGCGTGCGGCCTGATCCGGCTGCGCGTCGATCTCGTCCCGGTGGCGGTGCAGCACGTCGCGGGCATTGCCCAGCCACTGGTCGACCGGCCCCTGCGTCCCGCCCTCCAGCGTCGCCAGCACGCCGCCACAGCCATGATGGCCGCACAGGATGACATGACGGACCTTCAGCACATCGACCGCGTATTGCACGACCGACAGCAGGTTGAGGTCGTCGTCATGGACCAGATTGGCGATGTTGCGGTGCAGGAACATGCCGCCCGGCGGAGTCATGGTCATCTGCTCGGGCGTCACCCGGCTGTCGGAACAGCCGATCCACAGAAAGTCGGGCTTCTGCCCCACCGTCTGCCGCTGGAAGAAGTCGGTCTTCTCCTCCAGCAGTTCGGTCGCCCAGGCCTTATTGGCGAGCAGGAGCTGCTTATATTCCCTCATGCGTAGCGCACTCCCGTCGATGGGGCATTGATGAGCGGGGCGGTCCGCTCGGCGATGTCGCCGCGCACGATCACGCTGATGCCGCGGAAGTGGGCGCCCTTGATGAAGGCGTTGATGATGTCGATATTGTCCAGGTCGACATAGGAGGTCGAGGACAGGTCGATCAGCAGGTTCGCACCGTCCGGCACCTTGGCCAGCGCCTTTTGCAGCTCGTATTTGTGGATGAAGTACAGGTTGCGTCGTGCCCGGATCAGGCAGTCGCCATCGTCATAGGCATAGGTCAGCGCCGGGCGGAAATTACGCGCCACCACGAAGACGAAGCCGACGACCAAGCCGACCAGGATACCGATCAGCAGGTCGGTGCGCAGGATCGCCAGGATGGTGACGATGAACGGGATGAACTGGCTCCACCCCTGTTTGTAGCGTTCGGTGAACAGCTTGGGCTTGCACAGCTTGTAGCCGGTGGCGATCAGCACGGCGGCTAGCGCGGCCAGCGGAATCTGGTTCAGCACGACCGGGATCAACGCGACCGAGATCAGCAGCCAGGTGGCGTGCAGCATGGTCGACAGCTTGCTCTCCGCCCCCGCATCGACATTGGCCGAGGAGCGGACGATCACCGAGGTGACGGGCAGGCCGCCAAGCAGGCCGGAGACGATATTGCCACCGCCCTGCGCCATCAGCTCCCAATTCTTGTCGGTGGTGCGACGGCGTGGGTCGAGTTCGTCCACCGCCTTGACGCTCAGCAGCGATTCCAGGCTGGCGACGATGGCGAGCGTGATCGCGGTAGTCCACACCGCGCCCATGCCGATCGCCGAGAAGTCGGGAAGCTGGAACTGGCCGAGGAACTGCGACGCGCTGCCAGCGACGGGCACCCGCACCAGATGCGCGCCCGCCAGCTGCCAGTCGGGACGCAGCGCACCCAGGATCATGTTGCCGACCACGCCGATGACGACCACGACCAGCGGTCCGGGCAGCAGTCGCAGCGGGCCTTGCTTGGGCTTGGCGTGATCCCACCAGAACAGGAAGGCGAGGGACACCGCGCCGATCAGCACCGCGCCCGGCGCGATGTCGTTGCTGACGCTGGTCCACAGGTCGGTAAAGGTGTTGCCGCCCGCGCGGCTGGCATATTCGAAGCTGCCCTCGAAATCGCCGTCATAGCCGATGGCGTGGGGAATCTGCTTCAGGATCAGGATCAGGCCGATCGCCGCCAGCATCCCGGTAATGACCGAGGAGGGGACGAATTCCGCCAGCACGCCCGCACGGGTGAAGGAAAAGGCCAGCTGGAGCACGCCCGCCAGCATCACCGCCAGCAGGAAGACCTGGAAACTGGGGAGCCGTTCGATCGCCTCGAACACGATGACGGTGAGACCGGCGGCGGGGCCAGCGACCGACAAGGGCGACTTGGAGAGGAAACCGACGACCAGACCGCCCGCGATCCCGGCGATCATGCCCGCAAAGGGCGGTGCGCCGGACGCGACCGCAACACCGAGGCAGAGGGGCAGGGCGACCAGCGCCACCACGATGGAGGCCGGTATGTCCGCTCTTGCGGTGGCCAGGAAGGAACGACTTTGGGCCACGATGGCTCCTGTCAAAACTGGGCGTCCGCATATGTCCGGTACGGACATGACTATATGATGACGTATATTTCATGAACGAGGGAACCATTGGCGGTCAAGCGATTCAGCGGGCATTTGAGGGCTATGTCCCGCAAAGCGCGGCGTCGATGCTTGCACCGGCGCGCAAGTGGCTTAAATCGACCCGCGTGGCGCGTTCTTCTACCCGATCCAATGACTGGGGCTTTCCCCGCTGGCGCAGCTATGGTGCGTCGCGCGAGGCCAAGCCGGTGCGTATCTGCGACCGGCATGGTTGCGACGAGCCGGGCAATTGCCCGGCCCCCAAGTCCCCCAACAGCCCCGACCGCTGGTATTTCTGCGAGACCCATGCCGCCGAGTATAATCGCGGCTGGGATTATTTTCAGGGGCTCAGCGCCGAGGAAGCCGCTGCGCGCGAAGCCTCGGAACGGCAGACCAGTGCAGGCTATGCCCAGTCCAAGCACCAGGCCTGGGCCGGGCCGGGCGACGGCAGCCGGTCGCGCGACGAGATGCGCGCGCTCGACGCGCTGGGTCTGGAGCCGGATGCCGAGTTCGACCTGATCCGCGCAACCTGGCGCGGGCTGGCCAAGGCGAACCATCCCGATATCCGCCCCAATGATCCGGAAGCGGCGACCAAGTTCCAGCAGGTGCAGGCCGCTTACGAGGTGCTTCGCGCCGCCGAGGAACGGCGCAGCTGGAAGCCCGAATGATCCGTCGCGCCAAGGCGGATTGGGAAGTGACGGTCCTGGTCTGCGGCAAATGCTCGAAAAAGGTCGGCGGCGGGTTCGGGCCGAAGGGCAAGACCTCGCTGGCCAAGGCACTCAAGCGGATTTTTGGCAAGGGGCGCAAGGCATCGATCGGGGTGGTCGAGACCAAATGCCTGGGCCTCTGTCCGAAAAATGCGGTGACGCTGGTCGATGGGCGGCGGCCGGGCGAGTGGCTGGTGGTGACGCCGGACGAGGATGTCGAGGCGATCGCGGCGCGGTTGGGGCGGGGGGCTTAAGGTTCCGGGCGTGGGCTCAGTGAGACTCCGATCCCTCCCCCATCCCCTCCCGCCTGCGGGAGGGGAGCGACCAGAGGCGCGGACTGGTTTCTTTGTTGATCCTCAGGGATGGGGCAGACGTTGTTGAAATAGGTTTGGGCCTGCCAAGAAGCACGCCCCTCCCGCAAGCGGGAGGGGATGGGGGAGGGCAGGGTGTCTCACCGAGCCCTCCCTCCCGATCAATACCGCCCGGCCGTCTCCCGGATCAGCGCGATCATGTTCGGTATCCCCTGCGTCCGGTTCGAACTCAGCTGGTTCCGCAAATCGAACGGGGCCAGCTCGCCCTCGATATCGGTCGCCAGTATCTCGGCAGGCGTCTTGTCCTGCACCGTCTTCAGCACCAGCGCGATAATGCCCTTGGTGATCGCCGCGTTCGAGTCCGCCAGGAAATGCAGGCCCGCCGCGTCGCCCTGGGTCGGATAGACCCAGACCGAGGCCGAGCAACCCCGCACCAGCGTCGCATCGGTCTTCAACGCCTCGGGCATCGGCTCCAGCGCGCGGCCGAGGTCGATCAGCAGGCGATAGCGATCGTCGGCGTCGAGAAATTCATATTCGTCGCGGATTTCGGCAAGATCGGACATGGCGCTCGCGCTACCGCGAACGATGCGTCACGACAACCGTTCAGTCCGCCAGCAGCGCGTCGACCGATCCGCCGTTGCGCGCCAGTTCGGCTGCCACGCGGCGACGCCCTTCATAATAGGCCAGCACCCGCGCATTCGGATCGCGTGCGCGGATCAGCGCCTCGTCCTGCGGCCGGGTGCTGGTTTCCCGCGCGACATAATCGGGATAGCCTTCGCGCTTCCACGCGGGCAGGCGCAGCGCGGCCCATTCGCCGATATGGTCGGCGACCAGCCGGTGGGTCATCTCATGCGCGATGGTGCCCGACAGGGTGCGCACACCGCCCAGCGGCGCGCCGTTCGTCACCCGGTCCGCCGCCACCGAGCTGCGGTTGAAGATCAGCGCTTGGGCAAAGGGGCGTCGAAAGGCGATCGATCCCCGCGCCCCGATCGACAGCATGTCCCAGCGCCAGCCACCATCGGTCAGCACCACCTGCCGCGACAGTCCCGGCCGGTAGAGCGGGCTGGCCGCCAGCAATCCGTCGGCACGCGCGAGCACCTGCCCCATCGCCGCCCGGTCGATCGGCTGTTCGGACAGGACGGTCGTCCGCCCGAAATCGGCGCGATAGGGAAAGGCGAGCGCGGCGGGGACGTGGACCACCCCGGCGACGACGACCGCGCCGCCACAGGCGATCCGGGTCGTCCATCGACGAAGGGTGACGAAGCGGCTCACAGGTCGACGCCGGCGGCGATGGCTTCGAGCTTGCGGATGCGCTCCTTCAGGTCCGCCATCTCGATCCGCGACGCGGCCGAGGCGGCGGGGGGGTAGGGCATGTCGTGGCTGCGCTCGAACTCGCGATTCTTAAGCTGCAGCCAGCCGCGCCAGCCCGCAAGACCGGCGGTGACGATCATCGCCAGGCCCGCCAGGCCGGCGGTCGCGATCACGATGTAGAGATTGGTGTCGGTCATGATCCGGGCTCCCTGTCCGTATCAATGGGTGGCTTAACGGTCGCGCAGCCGCTCGATCTCGCGGTCGAGATCGATGCTCTTGCGTTCGTCGGTGATGACGCGCTCCAGGACCTGGATGCGCTCCTTCAGCTGCTGGATTTCGCCACGCAGCGCCTGGCTGTCGCGGGCGCTATCGCCGCGCAGATGCTCGACCATATCCGGGCCGAAGGTGCCGCGCTGCTTGTGCTTGGCCTTGACGATGTTGGCGATCATCACGATGGCGACGATCATGACGACCATGAACTGTGATCCGGACATGGCGATAGCTCCCCTCTAAAGTTTCGAATATTCGGTGCCGGGACCGCTCAGCGATCGCGCAGCGCGTCGATTTCGCGCGCGGTCCGCTCGGCGGGGTCGGTGGCGATGCGCTCCAGCACCGCGATGCGCTCTTCCAGTCGAGAGACCTGGCCGACCAGCTTCTGGTTCTCAGCGGTCAACAATTCGACCTTGCGGCCATCGGCGATGTCGCTCTTGTGCGTCATCCCGCCCCAGTCATTTTCCAGGCTGTAGCCGTGCTTTGCACGGATCCAGGTGGTCACGACCCAACCGATCGTCGACATTGCGATGATCGCCAGGACGAAACCCGGTCCTCCCCATGCCATAATCCATACTCCCATAGGATAGTTGATGTGTCAGCGCGGTCTCAGCGCAGGCTGTCGATCTCGTCGGCGAGCTGGCGGTTGCGGCTGGTGTAATGCAGTTCGATATCGGCGAGGCGACGGTCGATGTCGCGGAACTTCGAACGGACCTCGGCGGTCGAGCGGCGCGGGTTGCTGCGCACGCCCTGCCAGAACTTGGCGTCGTCGTCCGACTGGTAGAGGCCGATCGGCTTGGCGATCGCCATCCAGGCGACCAGCATATAGGCAAGCGGAACCCAGGGCATGCCGACGCCGGTGACGGTCAGCAGGACCGCGGCGATGCGGACCCACAGGACGTCGACCCCGGTATAGTCGGCGATACCGGAACACACGCCCTTGAACTTGGCATTCTGCTTGTCGAGGTAGAATTGGGTGCGGCTGGCGGTCATGTCAGTTCCTCCGATCGAGGCTGTAGTCGGTGCGGCCGAGGCGACCTTCGGGGCGCCATTCGGGCTGCGACAGGCTGGGCTTGAAGTCGGGATTGTCGGCGGCGACGATCCGTTCGACCGTGTTCAGGCGGTCTTCCAGGCGGCGTGCGAGCAGGTGAAGCTCGTCGAGCAACTGCTCGTCCTCATGCGTGATCTTCGGCGCCTGCTTCCACTTGGTCATATAGTGGAGGAACAGCCAGGGCAGGCCGATGAAAATGGACGTGATGGCGATGAAGGGGACGACGATGTCTTCCATCTCACTCTCCCTTGTTCAGGCGCGCCTTGAGCGCGGCGAGTTCGGCATCGACCCGGTCGGAGGCGCGCAGTTCGGCGATCTCGTCCTCGAGCGTCTTGGGGTTGGCGCCCAGGCCCAGCGCTTCCGCGCGGCCCTCGGCCTCGTCCACCTTGCGCTCCAGAATGTCGAAGCGGCTGAACGCGTCGTGGGTCTTCGGCCCGTTCCACATCTCGCGCAGGCGATAGCGGTTGTTGGCGCTTTCCAGACGGGTCTGGACCGCATTCTGCTTGGTCCGCGCCTCGCGCAGCTTGTTCTGCAGCTTGGCGATATCCTCTTCCGACGCGCGGAGCGCATCGTCGAGCACCTGGACTTCGGCCTTTAGCTGGTCGGCCATGTCGGCGGCCTTCTGGCGTTCGATCAGCGCGGCCTTGGCCAGGTCCTCGCGGTCCTTCGACAGCGCCAGCTCGGCCTTTTCGGTCCAGCTGTCCTGAAGCTGGTCCAGCTTCATGATGTGGCGGCGGATTTCCTTTTGATCGGCGATCGTGCGGGCGGCGGAGGCGCGCACCTCGACAAGCGTTTCCTCCATTTCGAGGATGATCATGCGGATCATCTTCGCGGGGTCTTCCGCCTTGTCCAGCAGGTCGGCGAAATTGGCGGCGACGATGTCGCGGGTGCGGGAGAAAATGCCCATCGGATACTCCTTGATGGCGGCTATTCGGGGATTATGCGGTCGGTGCCTCGATCGCCGCAACCAAAGTCTGTGCAGGAGCGACATGCGCGGGGGCGAGGGCGCCCATCAGGCAGGTGGCGCTCATCACGACGGTGCAGGCGATGGCGGCGATCTGGCGGGTGATGTCGGTGGCGAACATGGTGGAAACTCCCTGAATTCTTTTGTTTCGATCCGCTCGTCGGCGGGATGCCAGAAGCTTTGCAGGAGGCGTGCCAGTTTCAAAAAATGCGGAAATACAACGGCTTGTAGAATAGTTGCGGCAAAACAACGATTGCACTCTTGCCAAGCCTTGGGAAAATCCGCCACCTGTTGGGAATGGAGCGAACGAGTCAGGTCATCGGCCAGTCGGGGGCCTTTCTGGACGCGCTGGAACGGGCCAGCCGCGCCGCCGCGCTCGACCGTCCGGTGCTGGTCATCGGCGAGCGCGGGACCGGCAAGGAACTGGTCGCCGAACGCCTCCACCGCCTGAGCGGGCGCTGGGACCAGCCTTTGGTCATCATGAACTGCGCCGCGTTGCCGGAGACACTGATCGAGGCCGAGCTGTTCGGCCATGAGGCGGGCGCCTTCACCGGCGCTACCAAGGCGCGGGCGGGGCGGTTCGAGGAGGCGAGCGGGGGCACCCTGTTCCTCGACGAGCTGGGCACGCTGTCGATGGCGGCGCAGGACCGGCTGCTGCGCGCGGTGGAATATGGCGAGGTGACGCGGATCGGATCGTCACGGCCCCTGCGGGTCGATGTGCGCATCGTGGCGGCGACCAACGAGCATTTGCCTGACAAGGTTGCCGCGCATCAGTTTCGCGCCGACCTGCTCGACCGGCTGTGCTTCGAGGTGGTGACGCTGCCGCCGCTTCGCGCGCGCAAGAGCGATATCATGGTGCTGGCCAATCATTTCGGGCGGCGCATGGCGGCCGAGATCGGCTGGAACGAGTGGCCCGGTTTCGGGGCGGCGGCGACCGATGCGCTGATGGAGCATCGCTGGCCCGGCAATGTCCGCGAACTGCGCAACGTCGTCGAGCGTGCCGTCTATCGCTGGGACCGCGAGGGACCGGTCGATGCGATCGAGATCGATCCGTTCCGCTCGCCCTATCGCCCGCAGGGCCAGTCGCCTGCCGCCGCGCGGAGTGAGCAGGGGAATCCGCCCGCCTCCGCCGAGCCGGTGAGCGACGGCGACGAGGTGGCGGCCTGCGACGTCGGCCCATCCGACTTCAAGTCGCGCGTCGCCCGGTTCGAGCGGGAATTGCTGACCAAGGCGCTGGCCGACAACCGCTTCAACCAGCGGACCACGGCCGAGGCGCTGGGCCTGTCCTATGACCAGCTTCGTCATGCGCTTCGTCGTCACGATCTGATCGGAACGGTTGCGTAACCGCGTTCGGGGAGCCATTTGAGGCGCCCGGCGTTGCCACAGGCAAACCCCAAAGGAGCAATCACGATGGCTTTCGAACTGCCGCCCCTTCCGTACGACTATGACACGCTGGAGCCGGTCATCTCCAAGGAGACGATGACCTTCCACCATGACAAGCATCATGCCGCCTACACCAACAAGCTGAACGAGGCGGTGGCAGCCGACACGTCGCTTCAGGGCAAGTCGATCGAGGACATCCTGGCGAACATCTCGTCGGCTCCGGCCGCCGTCCGCAACAATGGCGGCGGTTTCTGGAACCATGACTTCTTCTGGAAGATCATGACCAAGCCCGGCACGACCCAGCCTTCGGGCAAGCTGGCCGAGGCGATCGAGGCGTTCGGCGGTCTCGACAAGTTGAAGGACGAGTTCAACACCAAGGGCGCGGGTCAGTTCGGTTCGGGCTGGGCCTGGGTGATCGCGGATGCCGAGGGCAAGCTGAAGGTCACCTCGACCCCGAACCAGGACAACCCCCTGATGGACGTCGTCGCCGACAAGGGCACGCCGATCCTGGGTAACGACGTGTGGGAGCACGCCTATTACCTGACCTACATGAACGACCGCCCGGGCTATCTGAAGGCTTGGTGGGACGTCGTGAACTGGGACGAGGCCGGTCGCCGGTACGAGGCGGCGGTCGCGTAATTCCTACGCCGATCCGTTTCGGATAAGGGAAAGGGCGGCTCCACTGGAGCCGCCCTTTTCTCATTCCTATTCCTCCCCTTGCAGGGCGGAATTGGGGTTCACTCCACCGGCGGTTCGTCGACCTTCGCGCCTTCCGCATTCAGCCCATGGCGCAACAGCATCGGGATATTCGCGATCGCAAAGGCGATGGTCAGCGGCATCGCGCCCCACAGCTTGAAGCCGACCCAGAAATCCCAGGTCGAATTGCGCCATACCGCTTCGTTCAGCACCGCCATGAAGGCGAAGAAACAGGCCCAGTTGCGCGTCAGCTTGCGCCAGCCGAGTTGGGTCAGCCCCGGATAGACATTGCCCAGCACCATCTGGATCAGCGGCCGTCCGGTCGCCAGCCCGAAGAACAGCAGCGCGGAGAACATCGCATAGACGATGGTCGGCTTCATCTTGATGAAGCGTTCATCGTGGAAATACAGGGTCAGGCCGCCGAACACGACGACCAGCACGCCCGACAGCCATAGCATCGGCGAGATGCGGCCGAGCTTCACCTTGCTGACGATCATCGCCACCACGGTTGCGGCCATGAAGACACCGGTTGCGACCAGCACGCGGGTCAGCGGGCCGATCGGCGCCAGGAAATTGACTGCGAAGAACAGGATCAGCGGGCCATATTCGATACCGGCCTTCAGGCCGGGGCCGGCCTCCGTCTTGGGGGCGGCGCTCACTTGCGGCCCCCTTCGATCCCGGCGATGATCCGGCTGACCTCGTTGGCGTCGAAGGGACGCAGGTCGGTCATGCCTTCGCCGACGCCGATGGCGTGGATCGGCAGGCCGTATTTCTCCGCCGCCGCGACCAGCACGCCGCCGCGCGCGGTGCCGTCCAGCTTGGTCATGACCAGGCCGGTGACGCCCGCCACGTCCTTGAACACCTCGATCTGGTTGAGCGCGTTCTGGCCGGTGGTGGCGTCGAGCACCAGCAGGATGTCATGCGGCGCTTCCGGGTTCAGGCGGCCGAGCACGCGGCGAATCTTGGACAGTTCGTCCATCAGCTCGCGCTTGTTCTGGAGGCGGCCCGCAGTGTCGACGATCAGCACGTCGATGCCGGTCGCGGTCGCCTGCTTCACCGCTTCATAGACGATGCCCGCCGCATCGCCGCCTTCCTTGCCCGATACGATCGGCACCCCGACCCGCTCGGCCCAGGTGGCGAGCTGGCCGATGGCGGCGGCGCGGAAGGTGTCGCCCGCCGCCAGCATCACGCCGTAATCCTGCTCCATGAACAGATGCGCCAGCTTGGCGATGGTCGTGGTCTTGCCCGAACCGTTGACGCCGATGACCAGGATCACCTGCGGCCGGGGAAAGGCGTCTATCTCCAGCGGGGTGGCGACCTTGGCCAGTGCCTTTTCGACCTCTTCGGCGACGACCAGGCGGATGCCCAGATCCTCCATGTTCCGCTCGAAGCTGCCCTCGGCCAGGCGGGTGCGGATATGGCCCGCCGTCTCCGGCCCAAGGTCGGAGGCGATCAGCGCTTCCTCGATCTCGTCGAGCGTATCGTCGTCGAGACGCGCGGTGCCCAGGCCCGCCAGATTGCCGACCAGCCGGTCCGAGGTGCGACGAAAACCGCCGAGCAGCTTTTCGTGCCAGGAGGAGGAAGAACTCATGCCAATTGTCCGATCAGATGGGTTTCGGTCGCCGCCGTGACCCGAACGCGGGCGATGCGGCCCGGTTCGGCGGTGGGGGTAAAATGAATGTCGGCGAAGTCCGGCGCATGGCCGCGCGTGCCCGGCCGCTCGACCAGCACGTCGCGGGTCTGGCCGATCTGCGACGCCAGCCAGTCGCGGCGGCGGCGCGCGGCGGCCTCGCGCAAGGTAGCGGCGCGCTCGCGGCGAAGCGGGTGGGGCACCTGCGGCATCCGCGCGGCGGGCGTGCCGTCGCGCGCCGAATAGGGAAAGATATGCGCGTGGACGATGCGGGCGTCGTCGATCAGCGCCAGTGTATCCGCCGCCATCGCCTCATTCTCGGTCGGGAAGCCCGCGATCAGGTCCGCGCCGATCGCGATCTCGGGCCGCGCTGTCAGCAGGCGTTCGACGATCGCGACAGATTGCGCGCGGCTGTGGCGGCGTTTCATCCGCTTGAGGATCAGGTCGTTGCCTGCCTGGAGCGACAGATGGAGATGCGGCATCACCCGCGCCTCGCCGGTCACCAGCTCGAACAGGCGGTCGTCGATCTCGATCGAGTCGAGCGACGACAGACGCAGCCGGGGCAGGGCAGGCACATGGGTCAGGATACGCTCGACCAGCAGGCCCAGGCTGGGCGCGCCGGGCAGGTCGTGGCCATAGCTGGTCAGGTCGACGCCGGTCAGCACCACCTCGCGGTGACCCAGTTCGACCGCGCGCGTAATGCGCTCGATCACCAGCCCGGCGGGGACCGAACGGCTGGGGCCTCGCCCGGTCGGGATGATGCAGAAGGTGCAGGCGTGGTCGCAGCCATTCTGCACCTCGACGAACGCCCGCGCATGACCCGCAAAGGCCGATACCAGATGCGGTGCCGTCTCGACCACCCGCGACAGGTCGGTGACCAGCATCGGTTCGGCCGAGGCCCAGGCCTCGGGGCGCAGCTTGTCGGCATTGCCCAGCACGCGTGCGACTTCGGGCATGGCGGCGAAGCTGGCCGGGTCGATCTGCGCGGCGCAGCCCGTCACGACGATCTGGGCATCGGGCCTCGCCTTGGCCGCGCGGCGGATCGCGGCGCGGGTCTGCTTGACGGCTTCGTTGGTGACGGCGCAACTGTTCACGACGACCATGTCCTCCCGCCCCGCAGCCAGTGCGCGGATCGTTTCGCTCTCGGCGATGTTCAGGCGGCAGCCCAAACTTATAATCTCGGGTCCAGGGAGGGACGACATGACCGCCGATCTAGGGATGGATGAACGACGTGTCCACGCGGACGCGAAAGCGGTGCTCGACTTCTGGTTCGGACTGGACCCCGAAAAGCATTTCGCCAAGGACGATGCGCTCGACCGCGTGATCGCCGAGCGGTTCGGGGCTTTGCGCGATCAGGTGCTGGCGACCGATGCGATCGGCTGGCGCGACGATCCCGATACGCTGCTGGCGGCGATCCTGTTGCTCGACCAGTTTTCGCGCAACCTGCACCGGGGATCGGCGCAGGCCTATGCCGCCGATCCGCTGGCGCTGGACCTGTGCCTGACGGCGATCGATGCCGGGTGGGAGGATCGCTATCCGCCCGACCGGCTGGCCTTTGTCTATATGCCGCTGATGCATGCCGAGTCGCGTGCGATGCAGGATCTGAGCGTCGCGAAGTTCACCGAGCTGGGACGCCCGGAAAACCTCTCCTTCGCCCGCGACCACCGTGACGTCATCCGGCTTTATGGTCGCTACCCCAGCCGCAATGCGGCGCTGGGCCGGGCCTCGACCGAGGCGGAGCGCGACTATCTCAGCCGGCCAGACGCGGGGTGGTGAGCGAGGAGGGAGAGATACCCGCGAGCAGCCGCTTTTCCGCCAGCATCTGACGCACCTGCGCCAGATCGAGCGGCGGACCATAGAGCGAGCCCTGCCCGTGCGAGCAGCCGATGTCGCGCAGCCGCATCTCGATATCCAGATCGCGCACGCCCTTGGCCGCGATCGGCAGGTGCAGGCTGTCGCCCAGATGGACGATCGCGGTGACGATGGCGCAGCAATCGGGGTCGGCGGCCATGTTGCGGATGAAATTCGGGTCGATCCGCACCCGGTCGAAGGGCAGGGCACGCAGATGCGCCAGGCTGGAATAGCCGCGCCCGAACGCGTCGAGCGCCAGCGCGATGCCCTGGTTCTTCAGGCTGATGACGATCGACTGCGCCAGCGCCAGATTGGCGAACAGCGCATTCTCGGTGATCTCGATCTCCAGCCGGTGTGCGGGGAAGCCGCACTCGGTCAGCGTCTTGATGACCTTCTGTGCCAGCCAGGCATCCTGGAATTGCGACGCCGCCAGCGGGACCGACAGGGTGATCGACGGGTCCCAGTCGCGCGCGGCCGCCATCGCCTGTCGCATCAGCGCCAGCGAAACCTCGCCCGACAGGCCACAGGCCTCGGCGACGGGCATGAAGCGCTCGGCGGTCATCGCGCCCAGGGTGGGATGATCCCAATAACCCGATACCTCGAACCCGGTCAGGCGCGCGGTGCCCAGATCGACCTGCGCCTCGAACCGGGGCTGGATATCGCCGCGCGCCAGCGCCGCGCGCAGGTCGGTGATGATGGCGTTGCGCTCGGCCATCGCCTCTTCCATCGCAGGCGCGAACCAGAGCGGCTTGCCGTCGCTGCGCGCCTTGGCGGCGATCAGCGCCAGATCGGCCTGGCGGACCAGCCGGTCGACCGTCGCGGCCCCGTCATCGATGCGGGTCAGCGCGATGGCGGCGCGGGGCGTCAATTCCTGGTCGATCAGCTTCACCGGCTGGCCAAGTCGCACCGCCAGCCGTTCGGCCAGCCGCTCGATCCGATCACGACCGCGCGGGTCGAAGGGGATCAGGCAGCCGAAGCAATCGCTCTCGAACCGCGCGACGATCGCGTCGGACGGGGCCTCGTCGCGGATGGTCTTGGCGACATGGCGGAGCAGCAGGTCGCCCGCCTCATGGCCCAGTGACCCGGCGATGGCACGGAAACGGTCGATATCGACGAGCATCAGCGCAATGCCGCGGTGGCGGCGCTGCATATTGTCGATCATCGCCTGCCCGGCATCGTGGAAATAGCGGCGATTGGTCAGCCCGGTCAGGGGATCGATCTGCTCGACATCGGGCGCACGCGCGGCAGAGGCGGGCAGACGCCAATGGACAAGGATGGCGGCGACGGCCGTTGCGGACAGCAGGAGTTTCGCGGGCAAGGTCAGGCCCAGCTGGATCAGGATGATCGCAGTGGCCAGCAACGCGATGCCAATCGCCACCGCCGCGCCCGTAAGGCCCGCAGAAACAGGGATATTGGCAACAGGTTGACGCGACCCGGACATGACCTAGCGGTCGCATGTCAGGAGTGTACAATAGGTTAACGCCGCTGCCCGATCAGGCCCGGGCGCGCCCGGCTTGCGCCCGTCCGCATTTTCCCATAAGAGCGTCCTCAAGTTCCGTTTCGGAATGTGAAAGTGAAGCGCCCAAGGGTGCACGCTGGCCGGCGAGGTTTCGCCCGCCGGCGCTTTTGCGTTTGGCGGTGCGACACGGGTTTTTGGGCCGGGCTCTCCGGCTCGGGTTTGACGAGGTGAGGCGATGTTCGACAGCTTGAGCGATCGGCTTGGCGGCGTATTCGACCGCCTCCGCGGCCGTGGCGCGCTGACCGAGGCGGATGTCCGCACCGCGATGCGCGAAGTGCGCGTGGCGCTGCTGGAAGCCGACGTCGCGCTGCCCGTCGCACGCGATTTCGTCGAAAAGGTCACCGAACAGGCGATCGGCCAGAACGTCCTGCGTTCGATCACGCCGGGCCAGCAGGTCGTCAAGATCGTTCACGACGCGCTGGTCGAGATGCTGGGCGCGGATGCCAGCGAGCTGTTGCTCGACGTCACGCCGCCCGCCGTCGTGATGATGGTCGGCCTTCAGGGCTCGGGCAAGACCACGACCACCGCCAAGATCGCCCGCCGCCTGTCGAGCGGGGCGATGGGCCGCGATCGCAAGAAGGTGCTGATGGCGTCTCTCGACGTCAATCGCCCCGCCGCGCAGGAGCAGCTGGCGACGCTGGGCACCCAGGTCGAGGTCGCGACCCTGCCGATCATCCAGGGCCAGCAGCCGGTCGAGATCGCGCGTCGCGCGATGCAGGCGGCCAAGCTCCAGGGCTATGACGTCCTGATGCTCGACACCGCCGGTCGTCTGCACGTCGACCAGGCGCTGATGGACGAGATGAAGGCGGTGGCGGAAATCGCCCAGCCGCAGGAAATCCTGCTCGTCGTCGACTCGCTGACCGGGCAGGACGCGGTGAACGTCGCGACCAGCTTCTCGGAGCAGGTGCCGCTGACCGGCGTCGTGCTGACCCGTATGGACGGCGATGCGCGCGGTGGTGCGGCGCTGTCGATGCGCGCGGTCACCGGCAAGCCCATCAAGTTCGCCGGTGTCGGCGAGAAGATGGACGCGCTGGAAGCCTTCCACCCGGAGCGTGTCGCGGGCCGTATCCTCGGCATGGGCGACGTCGTGTCGCTGGTCGAGCGCGCCGCCGAGACGATCCAGCAGGAAGATGCCGAGCGCATGGCCATGAAAATGGCCAAGGGTCAGTTCGACCTGAACGATCTGCGCGGCCAGCTGGCCCAGATGCGCCGCATGGGCGGGCTGGGAGCGCTGGCGGGCATGATGCCGGGCATGAAGAAGGCGCAGAACGCGCTCAATGATGCCGGTGGCGACAAGATCCTGCTCCGCATGGACGCGATCATCACCTCGATGACCGTCAAGGAGCGGGCCAAGCCCGAACTGGTCAACGCCAAGCGCAAGATCCGCATCGCCAAGGGTTCCGGCACCACGGTGCAGGACGTGAACAAGCTCCTGAAGATGCATCAGGAAATGGCCACGGCGATGAAGAAGATCAAGAAGATGGGCGGCATCAAGGGCATGATGTCCATGCTCGGCAAGGGCGGCCTTGGCGGCCTGGGCAATGCACTGGGCGGTCCGCAGATGGGCGAGATGCTCAACAAGGCGGGTGGCGGAGGCGGCCTGCCGGGCATCGGCGGCATGGGTGCGGGCGGCGGCAAGTTGCCCGAGGGCATGCCCAAGCTGCCGCCCGGCTTCGAGAATCTCCTGAAGAAGAAATAACCCCCGCGCCGGACGGAATGCCGGTGGATTTGAACGTTTTAACTCAAGGACTGAAATATGGCTCTCAGCATTCGTCTGTCGCGTGGTGGCTCCAAGAAGCGCCCTTACTACCGCATCGTGGTGGCCGACGCCCGTGCGCCGCGCGACGGCAAGTTCATCGAGAAGATCGGCAACTACAACCCGCTCCTCGCCAAGGACAATGACCAGCGCGTGCAGCTCGACGCCGAGCGCGCGAAGCACTGGCTGGCCAATGGCGCACAGCCGACCGACCGCGTCGCCCGCTTCCTGGACGCCGCCGGCGTTCGTGAGCGCGCCGCTCGCAACAACCCGAACAAGGCGAAGCCGGGCGAAAAGGCCACCGAGCGCGCCGAAGAGCGTGCCGAGAAGCTGAAGGCCGCGCAGGAAGCCGCCAACGCTCCGGCCGAAGAAACCGCCGAGGCCTAATGGCTTTCGGCTTTGCGCTGCCCCGGTCGATCGCGATCGGGGCAGCGCAAGGCACCGGATACGGGGTCATGCGTTTCCCAAGGCCAATGGCTTCAGGAGATATGCGCATGACCCCGCCGACCGAACCCGATCCCCGGACCGCACCCGACGATCATGACGACGCGACCAACCAAGGCGTCTCCGCGCCAGACCCCGCCGAAGGCGGAGACGACAGCCCTGATGGCGACGGCAACTCGCCCAGCGGGTGAGCCGCACGTCACGCTGGCCGTCATCATCGGCGCGCATGGCATTACGGGCGAGGTTCGGCTGAAGGTCTTTGCCGACGACCTGTCGGACTATCGCTCGTTCAATGACGGCGCGCTGACCCTGAAGTCGACGCGTGAGGGTTCGAACGGCGTCATCGCGCGCTTCGCCGAAGTCACCGACCGCAACGCCGCCGAGGCACTGCGCGGTACGGAGTTGACGGTGCCGCGCTCTGCTCTGCCTCCGCTGGAGGAGGGCGAATATTATCATGCCGATATCATCGGCCTGTCCGCCATTGCCAGCGATGGCGAAGAACTGGGCCATGTCGCGCTGATCGAGAATTTCGGAGCGGGCGACGTGCTCGAGATCGAGCGCCCCGATGGCCGCCGTTTCATGGTGCCGATGAACGCCCAGGCCGTGCCCGAATGGGATCAGGACCGCCTGATCGTCGAGCGCAGCTTCATCGCCTGATCGGCGACTGCTCGCTCAACAGGTTGCGGATCGTCGTCGCTGCGACCCCGGCCTCGCCCATGGCGTGGCTGATCTGATCCAGCCCCTTCACCACATCTCCCGCCGCGAACAGGCCGGGGACCGAGGTGCGCTGATGGTCGTCGACCTCCAGGCATCCGCTCGGGTCGGCCTTCGCGCCCGCCGATACCGCCAGTTCGGACCGGATGCGCGAACCCATCGCCGGATAGACGCTGTCGAACCGCATCCGCCCGCTCGCCGTGTCGAGCGCGATGTGTTCGCCTTCGATGGCCCAGCCGCCGCACGGACCATCCACGCGTGCTACGCCCGCTTCGTCCAGTGCCTTGGCGCAGCCGGGATCGAGGTCATGCCCGGCATCGGGCGCGATCAGCGTCACGTCTCTGGTAAAGCCGCGCAGGAACAGCGCCTCGCGCATCCCATGGTCGCTGGTGCCGATCACGCCGACACGCTTGTCGGTGACTTCATAGCCGTCACAGACCGGGCAATAGCGGATCAGCCCGCGCTCCAGCGCCGGGTCATGGACTTCGGGCAGCAGCTTGCGGGGGCGATGGTTGACGACGCCGGTGGCGAGCAGGACGGTGCGCGTTTGATATTCGGCATCATCGGCCATGACGCGAAAATGGCCGCCTTCTGGGTGGATCGCCGTGACGCGGTGCGGCGTGCAATGCGCTCCGTAACGGCGCGCCTGGTCGTGCATGCGTGACAGCAGCGCCTTGCCGCTGATCCCTTCCGGGAAACCGGCATGATTGTGCGTACACGGGATCATCGCCGCCCGGCTCGACCCGCTGTCGAACATATGGATGCGCAGATGATAGCGGGCCAGATAGATCGCCGCCGTCAAGCCAGCAGGCCCCGCGCCGATGATGATGCAATCGTCCATGGCGGGGCAAAGCGCGAGCGTCCGCAACGTTCCTTGGCAGCATGTCGCGAACCATGTATATACATGGCGTATATACGGAGGCGTTATGAGCAAGGTCTATCAGGCAAAGGTCTTCCGCTCCGGCAATTCGCTGGCGCTGCGGCTGCCCGCCGCGCTGGGGCTGACGGAAGGAACCGAGATGACCCTGCGGGAAGAGCAGGGGCGCTATGTGTTCGAGCCGGTGGAAGCGCCGCGCAAGACGATCGACCTGACGGGCATCGCCGGGTCGATGCCGTGGCTGAAGCCAATCGAGCGGGAAGATTTCGAAATGGAACCACGCGCGCTGGATTGGGAAGGGAAGATGCTTGGCCGTGATTGAGCCGCGCTATCTGCTCGATTCCAATATCTGCATCTACGTCCTTCGCGATGCGGGCGGCCGTGCGGCACAGCGACTCGCAACCTGCGAACCGGGCCGCGCCGTGGCCTCTGCGATCACCTATGCCGAGATCATGCGCGGACTGGAGCGCCATGGCACAGAGGCAGTGGCGGCGTTCGATCGCTTTTTCGATCGGGTGCCGATATTGCCGTTCGACCGGCACGCAGCATCGGCTTATGCGGAAATCCCGTTCCAGCGAGGGCGGTTCGATCGCCTGATCGGCGCCCATGCCCTGGCGACGGGCCTGACGCTGGTGACCAACAACGAAGCCGACTTCGCCGACATCCCCGGCCTGACCATCGAGAACTGGACGCTGTGACCTTTCGCGCGACGATATTGACGCTCTACCCCGAGATGTTTCCCGGACCGCTGGGCCATTCGCTGGCGGGGAGGGCGTTGCGCGAGGAGCGGTGGGCGCTGGAGACGGTGCAGATCCGCGACTTCGCCACCGACAAGCATCGTTCGGTCGACGATACGCCTGCGGGCGGCGGGGCGGGCATGGTGCTGCGCGCCGACGTGCTGGCCGCGGCGGTGGATTCGGTCGCCGACGACCGGCCCGTGCTGGCGATGACGCCGCGGGGGCGCCCGCTCACTCAGCCGCGCGTGCGCGAGCTGGCGGCGGGGCCGGGCATCACCGTGCTGTGTGGCCGGTTCGAGGGGTTCGACGAACGTCTGTTCGAGGCGCGCGGCATCGAACAGGTGTCGATCGGCGACTATATCCTGTCGGGTGGCGAGATGGGCGCGCTGGTGCTGCTCGACGCTTGCGTTCGGCTGCTTCCCGGCGTAATGGGCGCGGCTTCCAGTGGAGTCGAGGAAAGCTTCGAAAGCGGCCTCCTCGAATATCCGCAATATACCCGTCCCGCCGAGTGGGAAGGGCGCACGATCCCTGAAGTGCTGCGATCGGGGGATCATGCGAAAATCGCAAAATGGCGTCATGCCAGGGCTTGCGAGGATACACGGTCAAGGCGGCCGGACCTTTGGGAACGTCATGAGGGCGTTCGGGTCGGTCGCCCTCTGGCGCGCGGCGACGATTGAGGAATGAAGTCATGAACGTGATCCAGCAGATCGAAGCTGAGCAGATCGCCAAGTTCAACGAGACGAAGAAGATCCCCGAATTCCGCCCCGGCGACACGCTGAAGGTCGGTGTGAAGGTCGTCGAAGGCGAGCGCACCCGCGTCCAGTTCTATGAGGGCGTCTGCATCGCCCGCTCGAACAAGGGCATGGGATCGTCGTTCACCGTTCGCAAGATCTCCTTCGGTGAGGGCGTGGAGCGCGTCTTCCCGCTCTACTCGCCGAACGTCGACTCGATCGAAGTGGTTCGTCGCGGCGCCGTGCGTCGTGCGAAGCTCTATTACCTGCGTGGTCGCACCGGCAAGTCGGCGCGTATCGCCGAGCGTCGCGATCCGCGTCCGGCCAAGGGCACCGCAGCCGCCGAGTAATCGGTGCGGCGGACCCTTTGTGGTTCGACAGGGAAGGGGCGGTGGCACCAGACGGTGCCGCCGCCCTTTTTCTTTACGAAGGCCCCCACATCCGTTCAGCGGGGGCATATTTCGATTGCGGGAGGGAGCACCTCGCGCTCCGTTCAGCCTGAGCGAAGTCGAAGGCCGCGCCCAGGCGGCGACCGCGAGCGGGCCGGACCCTGTTGGGTTAGGCCATCCCTTGGCCTTCGACTTCGCTCAGGCTGAACAGAGGAGGGTGGGATCACCCCCCAAAATTATACAGCCACATGCGCGGTTCCTTGGTCGGCTGCAGCTTGCCGTCCAGTCGCTTGGCGTTGATCAGGGTGACGGGTTTGAAGATCATCTGCCCCTTCATCGCGTCCTGCCCACCGCCCGAGGGCTTGGCGAGGATCTTCTTCACCGTGTCCATCCCTGCGATCACGCGCCCGAAAGCGGCATAGCCGTCATAGCCCGGCCGCGCGTCCATGCCGGGTGTCGGGCCGACGGTGATGAAGAAATTGCCGCCCGCCGAGGACGGCGTCGTTCCCCGTGCCATCGATATGGTGGCGTCGAGATGCTTGATCCCGGTCTGGGTCGTCTTCTCCAGCGGGAAGGGGGGCAGGATGCGGCGCGCATCGGTGCGGATGCCGCCCTGTACGAAGCCCTTTTTCGGATCGCGCTTGTCCCGCGCCGCCCGGTAGAAGCTGGTGCCGTCGAACCGGCCGTCATCGACATAGGCAAGGAAGTTCTTCGTGGTGGCAGGCGCCCGGCGTGTGTCGAGCGCCACGACGATCGGCCCCTCCGACGTGTTGAGCTGCACCCGGATGGTGCCGGGGCGGGGGACATTCTGGGTGGCGGGAGCAGCTGCGATCAGCAGGGCGAGAAACGGCAACGCATACTTCATGGCCGTATTCTAGCGGCTGCCACGACCGATGTCATTTACCCGAAGCCATCGCACCCCAGCCGTTCAGTGCAGGCACCAGATCGTCCGCCAAAGCCCTCAGCCGTTCGGCGAGGACGGGAGCGAGCGGCGGATGGTGGCGAACCTCGTCCATGAAGCGTGCGTCATACCCCCGGCCTCGAAATGCGGGTTGCAGCTCCACCAGTGCTTCCCCGCCATAAGGATCGTCACGGAGCATCTCGGTAGAGCTTTGTGCCATGAGGGCGGCGTCGCGCGTGCAAAGCCCCAACTGCTTGCGCAACTTCGCGGTCGGATCGATCCTGAAAGGCCGTCCTGCGGCTCGGCGATCGGGTAGAGCGGGGCGGCTGCGGCCTTGGCCTCTGCCGTCCGGCCCAGTTGTTGAAGCGCACAGGCGCGAATCCAGGCGAACTGGCGATCGCTGCCCTTGACCCGAACGTCCCCCGCGAAAAGACCGCCGGGTGCCTGGAAGCGCGCTTCGACCGCATCGATCGCGGCCAGCGCCTTGGCTGGACGGTGCAGGTCAAGCAGCACCGAGATCGAGCTTTGCAAGGTCCTTCCCCAGTGGCGGGATAGCGGCTTCCAGAACGTCCAGCACCCCTTGGCGGTCGCCACGAACGTTGCTGGCCTTGGCCAACCATTGCGACATCGCCGCCCAATGGATCGACCAAAACGAGTTGCCCAATTGTGGTTCGGCGAGGCGGGCGTCCTCCATCAACCGGGTCGCCTCTGCGACCTGTCCCGCGGCCAACAGCGCATCGGCCAGTTGGAAATTCGGACGAAGACGCGGGCGGACGATCGAGGTGATCGCGCTTTCCGCCTGCTTGGTGCGCCCCTTCGCAAAGACGGCCCTTGCATCCGCGACCCGGGCATTGCGCCGGCCTACCAGCGAGGGACCTGTCCATCTCAGCAGTTGTGGCCAGATGGCGGCGAGGCGACGGTCCGCCAGCACGGCAAGGGCGATATCGACGACGCGTTCGCCTTCGGACGCACGGATCGTCAACGTCGCGTGGGTCGGCGACAGCGGGCGCAATATCACCTCACCGACCACGCCCTGTATGGTTGGCGCTATCGGGGCAGGGCTCTGCACGATCTCCGCCGTCGACAGGAAAACTGCGATGATCATGGCCCATATCCCCCGGTTCAGAGGATGGCCCGATCACTGTTCGCAGCTCAATCCTGCCCGAGGCGTAGCCCTTCAAAAGCAAAGGGGCCACCGATCCTGCGACCGGCGGCCCCTTGGATGATACTTGCGACCCGACCTTACTGGTCGAGGAAGCTGCGCATCTTGCGGCTGCGGCTGGGGTGCTTCAGCTTGCGGAGCGCCTTGGCCTCGATCTGGCGGATGCGTTCGCGGGTCACGCTGAACTGCTGGCCGACCTCTTCCAGCGTATGATCTGTGTTCATGCCGATGCCGAAGCGCATGCGCAGCACACGCTCCTCGCGCGGGGTCAGGCTGGCGAGGACGCGGGTGACCGTTTCCTTGAGGTTCGCCTGGATCGCCGCGTCCACCGGGATGACCGCGTTCTTGTCCTCGATGAAGTCGCCCAGATGGCTGTCTTCCTCGTCGCCGATCGGCGTTTCGAGGGAGATCGGCTCCTTGGCGATCTTCATCACCTTGCGCACCTTCTCCAGCGGCATGGAGAGGCGCTCGGCCATCTCCTCCGGGGTCGGCTCGCGGCCCTGCTCGTGCAGGAACTGGCGGCTGGTGCGGACCAGCTTGTTGATCGTCTCGATCATATGGACCGGGATACGGATGGTCCGCGCCTGGTCGGCGATCGAGCGGGTGATCGCCTGGCGAATCCACCAGGTGGCGTAGGTGCTGAACTTGTAGCCGCGGCGATATTCGAACTTATCGACCGCCTTCATCAGGCCGATATTGCCCTCCTGGATGAGGTCCAGGAACTGCAGGCCGCGATTGGTGTATTTCTTGGCGATCGAGATGACGAGGCGCAGATTGGCCTCAACCATTTCCTTCTTGGCGATACGCGCCTCGCGCTCGCCCTTCTGCACCATGTTCACGATGCGGCGGAATTCGGTCAGCGCCATGCCGGTCTGCTGCGAAATGTCGGCGATCTCGCTACGGATGCGGTCGACGGTGGCGGCTTCGTTGGTGGCGAAGTTGCCCCACTTCTTGTCCACGCCGCGCACGGTATCGAGCCAGTTCTCGTCCAGCTCGTGGCCCAGATAGCGGTCGAGGAAGTCCTTGCGATTGACCTTGTGCCGCTCGGCCAGGCGCAGCATCTGGCCGCCCAGCGCGGTCAGGCGGCGGTTATAGGCATAGAGCTGGTCGACCAGGAATTCGATCTTGGCGTTGTGGAACTGGACGCTCTCGACCTCGGCGGTCAGCTCTTCGCGCAGCTTGTGGTACTTGCGCTCCTCGGCCGCCGACAGCTCGCCGCCCAGCGCCATGGATTCCAGGCGCTGCTGCTGGATCTTCGAGAATTTCTTGTAGATCGCGGTGATGTTGGCGAACTTCTCAAGCGCCTGCGGCTTGAGCGTCTCCTCCATCTGGGCGAGGGACAGGGTATTGTCTTCTTCTTCGTCCTCGGCGCGCGGGCCACGGCGCTCGCCGCCCTCGCCATCCTCGTCATCGACCGAGGGCTCCTCGGGCTCTTCCTCTTCCTTGAACTGGGGGCCGGCGTTCTTGGCGCTGATCTCGCCATTGTCGTCCTCGTCCTCCTCGCCCAGATTTTCCGGGCCGGCGTCCTTGGACAGCATGGCGTCGAGATCGAGGATCTCGCGCAACTGCATCGTGCCTTCGTTCAGCGCAGTCGACCAGTCGATGATCGCGTTGAAGGTGATCGGGCTTTCGCACAGCCCCAGGATCATCGTGTCGCGACCCGCCTCGATCCGCTTGGCGATGGCGATTTCGCCCTCGCGCGACAGCAGCTCGACCGCGCCCATCTCGCGCAGGTACATGCGGACCGGATCGTCGGTGCGATCGACGGTTTCCTTCTTCTTGGCCTCGGGCTGCGGACCGCCATCGGCGTCGGCATCCGCGGTTTCGGCGTCGTCGGCCTCTTCCTCGGACTCGCCGTCCTCGCCCTGCTCCTCATTCTCGACGATATTGACGCCCATCTCGTTCAGGGCGGCCATGATATCCTCGAGCTGGTCCGAGGACATCTGGTCCTGCGGCAGCGCTTCGTTCAGCTGGTCGTACGTGATGTAGCCGCGCTTCTTGGCGCGCGCGATCAGCTTCTTGATCGACGCCTCGTTCAGGTCGATCAGCGGCGCATCGCCCGTTTCCGTGGTATCGGTCGTGTCCGCCGCCATATTCGCCTTCGCCATCAAATGCCCTCAGGGTTCCGTGCCCGGCCTCTGTCACACCGCTCGCAGGTGATGCAAGCGGGTGAGGGGGCCATGCGTAATTTTCCAGTGTGGACGTGGGTCGCCCAATATGCCCCGGATATGGGGCGGGAGAGGTGCTGTATCAAGCGGCCTCCCCGGCTTGCTTGTCGGCCAACTCATGGGCCGCTTCCAGCCAGCGATAGAGCTCGTCGCGCGATTGCGCGTGCGCGGCATGGCACCGCGTCTGCTCGGCGAAGCGATCCTCGGTCATGTCGGTCTGGAAGGCCTGCACCGCGCGTTCGCGGTTCGCGCGCGTTTCGCTTTCCTCCAGCATGACCTCGATGATCTTTTCGAGATCGCGCACGGCGATCGCTGGATCGCTCGCCTTGCTGAAGAAGCTGAACGCCAGGTCGCGGGTATAGTCGCGCGCGTCGATCGGGTGGACGTCGGTGGTCGCCATGATCTGTTCGATCAGGCTTTCCGCCTCGGCCGCATCCTTGCGCGACAGATGCGGGTCGTTGACCGCCGCGTCGAGCAGATGGTGCCGCCAGTCGTTGAGATAGCGGTCGCCCATGTCCAACCGGCTGATCTCGTCCATGTAGCGGCACAGGACATGCGGATAGCGCATGAGACCCAGCAGCACCGCGCGCTTCAGGCTGTATTCGACCCCGCGCCCGACATGGCGATTGGCCTCCGCCACCGCCTGATGCACCGCCGCCGCATTGACCCGGCGGATGCCGAAAATGTCGAAATAGCGCGACATCATCGCGCGCTTATATTCGTAGGCCAGATCCTTGTGCGGGATCTGCTGCGCCAGTTCCTCCAGCCGCTGTTTCAGCGCGGCGCGGCCCTCGGGCGTGTCGGTCTGGGCCTGCGCTATCTCCGATTGCCAGAGCAGGTCGCTGAGCGGCGTTGCGCGGGTGAGTACGTCCTCAAAGCCCGCCGCGCCCTTTTCCTGGATCAGGTCGTCGGGGTCCTGGCCCTGCGGCAGGGTGACGAAGGACAGGCTCTTGCCCGGCTGGAGCAGTGGCAGCGCGCGGTGCGCGGCGCGGATCGCGGCCTTCTGCCCCGCCGCATCGCCGTCGAAGCAGAGCGTCGGCACATCGACCATCCGCCAAAGCCGTTCCAGCTGATGCTCGGTCAACGCGGTGCCGAGCGGCGCGACCGCCTCGGCGATCCCGGCCTGGGCGAGGGCGATCACGTCCATATAACCCTCGACCACCAGCACGCGGCCGGATTTGCGCACGGCGGGCGCGGCGCGGTCGAGATTGTAGAGCGTGCGCCCCTTGTCGAAGAGCGGGGTGTCGGGCGAGTTCAGATATTTGGGCTCGCCGTCGCCGATGATCCGGCCGCCGAACGCGATCACCCGGCCGCGCGCGTCGCGGATCGGGATCATCAACCGGCCGCGGAAGCGGTCATACGGGTCCTTGCCGTCGACCTTGATGAGCAGCCCGCACTCGATCAGCGCCGGGTCGCCATAGTCCTTGAGCGCGGCCTTGAGCTTTCCCCGGCTGTCGGGCGCGAAGCCCAGGCCGAAGGTGCGCGCCGTTTCCGGCGTGACCCGGCGGCGGGTCAGGAGTTCGCGTGCGTCGCCGCCCGACAGGCCGCCCAGCTGTTCGGAGAACCATGCGGCGGCATCGGCCATCGCGTCGTGCAGCCCCTTGGCGCGCTCCGCTTTCTGCGCGGCACGGCGGTCCTGCTCGGGCATGTCCAGCCCGGCAACCTGCGCCAGTTCCTTGACCGCATCGATAAAGGGCAGGCCACGCTGGTCGGTCATCCAGCGAATGGCATCGCCATGCGCCGAACAGCCGAAACAATGGTAAAAGCCCTTGTCGTCATTGACGTAGAAGCTGGGCGTCTTTTCATTATGGAAAGGGCAGCAGCCCTTATATTCCCGGCCCGCCTTTTGCAGCTTCACCGACTTGCCGATCAGCGCCGACAGACTGGTGCGAGCGCGAAGCTCGTCAAGGAATTGCGGGGTCAGGCTCATGGCGTCCTCGCGATTATAATGGGTAGCGGAAGAGGGGGTTTTTGGCAAGGGGCGGAGGGTGCGAATGGTCCGGGACGGCCTTCCCCTCGGTCCCCTCCCGCCTGCGGGAGGGGATGCGCGTGGGGTGGAGCGCAGCCCTTTCCCCGGAGCGCTACAGGCCCCCCTCCCGCAGGCGGGAGGGGCTGGGGGAGGGCTTTTCCGCAAGCGCGCGCTCGATGGTCGCGACAACGCCTTCCAGATTTTGCAGGACGTCGTTGTTCCAGAAACGGATAACGCGCCAGCCTTGCGCTTCGAGATAGCGGGTTCGGGCTTCGTCATAGGCGGCACGTTCGTCATGCTGGCCGCCGTCCACCTCGACGATCAGCTTTTCGGAGCGCGCGGCGAAGTCCGCGATATACCGGCCGACCGGCACTTGCCGGTTGAAGCGAGCGCCCGCGACTTGGCGTCTCGACAGCGCCCGCCACAACCGCCGTTCCGCATCCGTCGGATTGAGGCGGAGTTCCCGCGCCTTCCTCGTCGGTCGGTCTTCGCGGAAGGGCCGGGGACCCTCCCCTCGGTCCCCTCCCGCCTGCGGGAGGGGAAGCGCATTGGGCGGCGGGCATCCCTCGCCCCCAGGCGTGCCAGGCTCCCCTCCCGCAGGCGGGAGGGGTTGGGGGAGGGGACCACGTTTCCGATCAGAACGATCCACCAGCCCCACTCCCCATCCTGAACTACGCCAACGCCGCCTTCACCAACCCGCTCGCCTTGCTCATATCCAGCACCGCCGCATGCCGCGCCTTCAACTCCGCCATGACGCGGCCCATGTCCTTCATGCCGCTCGCCCCGATCTCAACCTTGATCGCCTCGATCGCGGCCTTGGTCTCGTCCTCGGTCAGCGTTTGCGGCAGGAAGCGTTCGATCACCGTGACCTCGGCCTTCTCCGCGTCGGCCAGTTCCTGGCGGCCACCCTGTTCGTACATGGCGATCGATTCGCGGCGCTGCTTGACCATCTTCTGCAGCACTTCGATCACGACCATGTCGTCATCGGCGGGGGCTTCGCCGGTGCGGAGTTCGATGTCGCGGTTCTTGATGGCGGCCTGGATCAGGCTGATCGCCGCGCGGCTTTCCTTGTCGCCCGCTTTCATGGCGGCCAGCTGCGCGGCCTTGATGTCGTCGCGAATCATGTTTTTTCCGTCTTGTCTGAAAGGCGGGGACGATAGCCGATGGAACCAATTCCGTGAACCGGTTGACGCGAACGCCCGATGGCCCTAGCGGACGCCACTTAGCGACATTGCAGACATTTTAGCAGGAGTGCCCGCCGATCATGGCCGACGCCAAGCCATTCGCCATGCCCGAAAAGCCTGAAGGCGCCACGGGCGTTCTCGTTCTGGCAAGCGGAGACGTGTTATGGGGGCGCGGTTTCGGCGTCGAGGGTGATGCCGTCGGAGAGGTGTGCTTCCACACCGCGATGACCGGCTATCAGGAGATCATGACCGACCCGTCCTTCGCGGGCCAGATCATCACCTTCACCTTCCCGCATATCGGCAATGTCGGCGCGAACCCCGACGATATCGAGGCGGACGCGCCGCACGCGCTGGGCATGATCGTCCGCGAGGACCCGACGGCCCCGTCCAACTTCCGCGCGATGGAGAACCTGGCCGGATGGATGGCGCGGCACAACCGCATCGGCCTGGCGGGCATCGACACCCGCGCGCTGACCCGCCGTATCCGTGCGGCAGGGGCACCGAACGGCGTGATCGCGCATTCGTCTGCCGGCGAGTTCGACATCGCCGCACTGCTCGAAAAGGCGCGCGCCTGGCCGGGTCTGGAGGGCATGGACCTCGCCAAGGGCGTGTCGACCGAGCTGCATTATGGCTGGGGCGAGACGCGTGAAGGCGGCCTGTGGCGGCTGGGCTTCGGTTATGCCGGTGCCGAGGGCGAGGATCGCCCGCATGTCGTCGCGATCGATTATGGCAGCAAGCACAACATCTTCCGCAACCTGGTTCAGGCAGGCGCGAAGGTGTCGGTGGTTCCTGCCACCGCGTCCTATGAGGATGTGATGGCGCTGAACCCCGACGGCATCTTCCTGTCCAACGGCCCCGGCGATCCGGCGGCGACGGGCGAATATGCCGTGCCGGTGATCCGCCAGCTGCTCGATACCGGCAAGCCGCTGTTCGGCATCTGCCTGGGCCACCAGCTCCTGGGTCTGGCGGTCGGCGCCAAGACCAGCAAGATGCACCAGGGCCACCGCGGCGCGAACCACCCGGTCAAGCGCCTGTCCGACGGCCTGGTCGAGATCACCAGCATGAACCACGGCTTTGCGGTCGAGCGTGAGACGCTGCCCGCCAATGCGCGCGAGACGCATGTGTCGCTGTTCGACGGGTCGAATGCGGGTCTGGAACTGACCGACCGTCCGGCCTTCTCGGTCCAGTACCACCCCGAAGCCTCGCCGGGGCCGCAGGACAGCTTCTATCTGTTCGAGCGGTTTGTGGGGTCGCTTTAATGCCTCGGGCTGTCGCTGACTATATTGCACTCGCGCTAATCGCCGATCTGCAAGAGGACAGCGACTGGCTAACCGCAGTTCAAGGCGAGTTTAGCGGCGATCTCGAGCAATTAAAATCTCGAGCTCAGTTAGCTGTTGGTTTTGCCATCTCTGATGATCTGCTTGGGAAGGTCATCAGGGCTATGGCAGACTGTAAATTGATTCGAGTGACCGATGACGATTTTTCGGGAACGTTTGTAAAAATAAAAAGCAAAGGTTTTGCTGAATTCATTCGAAGGGCAAGGGAGGAAGAGGCGAAGGCCGAGGAAGAGGATGGACCTCTCGCTGTCATGGCAAGGCCATCAGATTATCCGAACGCCTCCGCGCTTTTGAAACATGAGCTGTTCGAAGATTATCACGAGCTTGGTTCCGGTTGGCTGAAGCGTGCAATCGACGGGCTTCGGCGAAAGGTTGAAGAGGACGGTGTTCCTTCCGAATCTGCCTTTGGATCATTGGTCGAAGCGGAGGTTGCGCCAGGCTCGGATAGGATTGTATCTTTTTCCGATAATCAGGTCTCTGAACTAGAAAAGAAGACTGGCGAAATAATTGATGAGGTTGCGGCTCAAAATCAGATTGATGGCGATCCGGGCTTAAGAGAAATTATTCTTGGTCAGTTAAAGGCGGGGCGAGAATTAATCAGGGCGGGTACGTTCAGGCTTTATTTTCTTGAGCTTACCCTCATAGAAACTCTCAAATTTCTAGCGAAGCGTTATGAACGGGAAGCCATTGGTGGGCTTGCTTCGGCTCTTATCGCGGCGCTTGCTAAGCATATTGGAATTGATGGATAATGCCAAAACGCACCGACATCTCCTCCATCCTCGTCATCGGCGCTGGTCCGATCGTCATCGGTCAGGCGTGCGAGTTCGACTATTCGGGCACGCAGGCGATCAAGGCCCTGAAGGAAGAGGGCTATCGCATCGTCCTGGTCAATTCGAACCCGGCGACGATCATGACCGATCCCGAGTTGGCCGACGCGACCTATGTCGAGCCGATCACGCCCGCCGTCGTCGCCAAGATCATCGAGAAGGAGCGCCCCGACGCGGTCCTGCCGACCATGGGTGGCCAGACCGCGCTGAACACCGCGCTGGCGCTGTTCCATGACGGCACGCTGGAGAAGTTCGGCGTCCAGATGATCGGCGCCGATGCCGAGGCGATCGACAAGGCCGAGGACCGTCAGAAGTTCAAGGTCGCGATGGAGAAGATCGGGCTGGAATCGGCCCGCTCGGCGATCGCGCATTCCGAGAAGGAAGCGCTGGAGGGCCTCGAGAAGGTCGGCCTGCCCGCGATCATCCGCCCCAGCTTTACCCTCGGCGGCACCGGCGGCGGCGTCGCGTATAATCGCGAGGAGTTCATCGCGATCGTCCGCGCCGGGCTCGACGCCTCGCCGACGACCGAGGTGCTGATCGAGGAATCGCTCCTCGGTTGGAAGGAATATGAGATGGAGGTCGTGCGCGATCGCAACGACAACTCCATCATCATCTGCTCGATCGAGAATATCGATCCGATGGGCGTCCATACCGGCGACTCGATCACCGTCGCGCCCGCGCTGACCCTGACCGACAAGGAATATCAGATCATGCGCAACGCCAGCCTGGCGGTGCTGCGTGAGATCGGCGTGGAGACGGGCGGCTCGAACGTGCAGTTCGCGGTCAATCCGAAGGACGGCCGCCTGATCGTCATCGAGATGAACCCGCGCGTGTCGCGCTCCTCGGCGCTGGCGTCGAAGGCGACCGGCTTCCCGATCGCCAAGGTCGCGGCCAAGCTGGCGGTCGGCTATACGCTGGACGAGATCGAGAACGACATCACCGGCGCGACCCCGGCCTCGTTCGAGCCGACCATCGACTATGTCGTCACCAAGATCCCGCGCTTCGCCTTCGAGAAGTTCAAGGGCTCGGAGCCTATTCTCTCGACCGCGATGAAGTCGGTCGGCGAGGTGATGGCGATCGGTCGCAACATCCATGAATCGATGCAGAAGGCGTTGCGCGGCTTGGAGACGGGCCTGAGCGGCTTCAACAATGTCGAGCATCTGGCGGGCGCCCCGCGCGCCGAGATCGAGGCGGCGCTCGCTAAGGCGACCCCCGACCGGCTACTGGTCGCCGCCCAGGCGCTGCGCGAAGGCTTCACCGTCGCCGAGGTCCATGCGATCGCCAAATACGATCCCTGGTTCCTGGAACGGATCGCCGAGATCGTCGCGGCCGAGGCCGAGGTCATGCAGAACGGCCTGCCGCAGGATGCGGCGGGAATGCGTCGCCTGAAGGCAATGGGCTTCTCCGACAAGCGGCTGGCCTGGCTGGCGCTGCAATCGGCGAATTTGCGCGGCATGGATCGCGGCATCGCCCGCGGCTCGGGCCTGATCCACGAGGTCGTCAAGATGATGACCGGCGGCGTGACCGAGCAGGAGGTACGCGAGCATCGCCAGAAGCTGGGCGTGCGTCCGGTCTTCAAGCGGATCGACACCTGCGCCGCCGAGTTCGACGCCAAGACGCCGTACATGTACTCGACCTACGAGGCCCCGACCTTCGGCGAGCCCGAGGACGAGGCGGTGCCGAGCGACCGCAAGAAGATCGTCATCCTGGGCGGCGGTCCGAACCGGATCGGGCAGGGCATCGAGTTCGACTATTGCTGCTGCCACGCCTGCTTCTCGCTGGCGGATGCGGGCTATGAGACGATCATGGTCAACTGCAACCCGGAAACGGTCAGCACCGACTATGACACTTCGGACCGGCTCTATTTCGAGCCGCTGACCGCCGAGGACGTGCTGGCCATTCTCGACGTCGAGAAGTCGAAGGGCGAGCTGGTCGGCGTGATCGTCCAGTTCGGCGGCCAGACCCCGCTGAACCTCGCCCGCGCGCTGGAATCGGCGGGTATCCCGATCCTCGGCACCAGCCCCGATGCCATCGACCTGGCCGAGGACCGCGAGCAGTTCGCCGCCCTGGTCGACAAGCTGAAGCTGCACCAGCCCAAGAACGGCATTGCGCGCAGCCGCGAGGAAGCGCTGATCGTCGCCGAGCGCGTCGGCTATCCGGTGCTGATGCGCCCCAGCTTCGTGCTGGGCGGCCGCGCCATGGAGATCGTCGACGGGCCGCAGCAGCTGGAGGATTATATCCAGACGGCGGTGCAGGTGTCGGGCGACGCGCCGGTGCTGATCGACCAGTATCTGCGTGATGCCATCGAGGTGGACGTGGACGCGATCTGCGACGGCGATCAGGTCGTCGTGGCGGGTGTGCTCCAGCACATCGAGGAAGCGGGTGTTCACTCGGGCGACTCCGCCTGCTCGCTGCCGCCCTACAGCCTGTCGGCCGAGATCATCGCCGAGATCGAGCGTCAGACCGAGGCGCTCGCGCGCGGCCTGAACGTGCGCGGCCTGATGAACATCCAGTTCGCGGTGAAGGACGGCACGGTCTACCTCATCGAGGTCAATCCGCGCGCCAGCCGCACGGTGCCCTTCGTCGCCAAGGCGATCGGCACGCCCATCGCCAAGATCGCCGCGCGCGTCATGGCGGGCGAGAAGCTGGCCGACCTGCCCCAGATCGATCGTCACATCGATTATTATGCGGTCAAGGAAGCGGTCTTCCCCTTCGCGCGCTTCCCCGGCGTCGATCCGGTCCTGTCGCCGGAGATGAAGTCGACCGGTGAGGTCATGGGCATCGACCCCGACTTCACCACGGCGTTTGCGAAGTCGCAGCTGGGGGCGGGCACCGTCCTGCCGACCGAGGGCGCGGTGTTCATCAGCGTCAAGGACGGCGACAAGGAACAGGTCGTTCCCGCCGCCCGGATGCTGGCCGAGGCGGGCTTCGCCATCGTCGCCACGGGGGGCACCGCCGATTATCTCGACCGCGCTGGCGTCAAGGTCGAGAAGATCAACAAGGTGGCGCAAGGCCGTCCACATATCGTCGACCGGATCAAGGACGGCGGCATCACCCTGATCTTCAACACGACCGAGGGGTGGCAGAGCCTGAAGGACTCCAAGCCGATCCGCGAAGCCGCGCTTGGCCAGAAGATTCCGTACTTCACCACGGCGCCCGCCAGCGTCGAGGCGGCGAAGGCGATTGCGGCGTCGGCGACCCGTGGTCTTGAAGTACGTCCCCTGCAATCCTACTATTCGCGTTCGCACAACTGATCCCGACATGAGAACATGATGTGCTGGCGGGCTGCCCTCCCGGTTTGGGAGGGCGGTCCGTACCGGGAATGCGTAAGAATTGGGGACTAGGAATATGGCGACCGTCGAAAAGATGCCGATGCTCCAGGAGGGCTATGACAAGCTCACCCAGGACCTGCGGCGTCTGAAAGAAGAGCGGCCGCTGATCGTCGACGCGATCGAGGAAGCACGGGCGCACGGCGACCTGTCCGAAAACGCCGAATATCATGCGGCCAAGGAACGGCAGGGTCAGGTGGAGGCGACGATCGCCGACATCGAGGACAAGCTGAGCCGTGCGCAGATCATCGACCCGAAGGATCTGTCGGGCGACAAGATCGTGTTCGGCGCGACCGTCACGCTGCTCGACGAGGACGACAAGCCGGTCAAGTACCAGATCGTCGGCCAGACCGAGGCGGACGCCAAGACCGGCCGGATCAGCTATAACTCGCCGCTGGGCCGCGCGCTGATCGGGCGCAAGCTGGACGAAGAGGTCGAGGTGACGGTGCCGTCGGGCGACCGTTATTACGTCGTCAGCAAGATCGAGTTCATCTGATCCGATGAATTGGGCAGCGGCACGGGCCACGACGGCCATCGCGGTCGTCACGGCGGCCGTGTCGCTGATCCTTATCCTGACCGGCATGGTGCCGGATGCGGCGGTCGCGGGCGGCTTCATCCCGCTGCGTTTCGAGGGCGCGGTGCTGCCGCCCGATTTCGGCTTTGCGGTGCCGACGCTGCTGACCCCGCTGAGCGCGACGCTGATCCATGGCGGGTTCGCGCATATCGCCTTCAATCTGGTGATGCTGGTCTATTGCGGCGCGCAGACCGAACGCGCGCTGGGGCCGCGCGGGATCGCCGTGCTGTACGTGGTGGGCGCCTATGCCGCCGCGATGGCGCAATATTTTCCCGATCCCGCGTCGCCCATGCCGATGATCGGCGCCAGCGGTGCGATCTCGGCCATCGTCGGGGCCTATGCGCTGCTGTTCGGGCGGCGGCGTGCGACAAAGGGCATTGCCGGACTGTCGGCAGAGTTCACCCATGTCCTGTGGCTGGCCGCGGGGTGGATCGGCATCCAGCTGCTGCTGGGCTATGCCGGTATGGGGATGGGCGCGATCGCGGTCGCCGCGCATATCGGCGGGTTCATCGCCGGGCTGGTTTTTGCCAAGCCGCTGCTGCTGTGGCGCTATCGCAACGCTTGACGAGAGGGGAATCCCGCCCCGTTCCGCCTCAGGTAAGTTGAAGGCCACGCTCCAGCCTCGCCCGGTATCGGCCGTCTTCCCATCCACTTCGACTTCGCTCAGTGCGAACGGAGTGAGGGACGTGTGGCGGGACTGTAATCCCAACGCCCGTTCAGCCTGAGCGAAGTCGAAGGCTATGCCCCCAACTTCGCCCTAAGCCGCACATCAATCGAGCTTCGGTTCCAGCAGGCGGTGCAGATGCACCACCACGAACTTCATCTCGGCATCGTCGACGGTGCGCTGCGCGGCGGCGCGCCAGGCCTTTTCGGCGCTGGCATAATCGGGGAACACGCCGACCACTTCCAGACCGGCGGGATCGACGAAATCAAGGGTCTGCGGATCGCTGACGCGGCCGCCGAACACGAGGTGCAGCTTGCTCATGGTGTCTCCTGAGGATTTGCGCTTTCCCCTAGCGGCAACTGCGCCGCGATTGAAGACGCTCTTTCGCGAAGGCAACGCTTTGTCATCGTCATGGGGGCATGGTCATTGGCACCGGCCGTCGATCCATCCTAGGGGATAGGCCATGACCGATATGCACAATCCCTCTTACGACATCGTTATCGTCGGCACCGGCCATGCCGGCGCGCAGGCCGCCATCGCGCTGCGCCAGGAAGGATTCGAGGGCACGATCGCGATGATCGGCGAAGAGGCCTGGCCGCCCTATGAACGCCCGCCGCTGTCCAAGGAATATCTGGCCGGGGACAAGCCGTTCGAGCGTATCCTGATCCGCCCCGAGCGGTTCTGGGAAGACCGCGCAATCACGCTGCGGCTGGGCGAGCGGGTCGTCGCGGTCGATGCCGAGGCACGGTGCCTGACCATGGCGGCGGGTATCGTGATCGACTATGGTACGCTGATCTGGGCGGCGGGCGGCCATGCCCGGCGGCTGGACTGTGGTGGTCATGACCTGACCGGCGTGCATTCCGTTCGCACCCGTGCCGATGTCGACCGGCTGATCGCCGAACTGCCTGCGGTGCAAGAGGTGGTGGTGATCGGCGGCGGTTATATCGGGCTGGAGGCAGCGGCCGTGCTGAGCAAGTTCGGCAAGGCCGTCACCATCATCGAGGCGCAGGACCGCGTGCTGGCGCGCGTCGCGGGCGCGGCGCTGTCGCGCTTCTACGAGGCGGAACACCGCGCGCATGGTGTGACGGTGCGGCTCAACGAGAGCGTTGCGTGTATCGAGGGCGAGGGGCGCGTCAGCGGCGTTCGACTGGCTGATGGCACGGTGCTGCCTGCGCAGATGGCGATCGTCGGCATCGGCATCATACCCGCCGTCGAGCCGTTGATGGCGGCCGGAGCGGCAAGCGGCAATTGCGTCACCGTCGATGCGCAGGGGCGCACCAGTCTGCCCCATATCTATGCGGTCGGTGATTGCGCGGCCCATGCCAACGCCTTTGCCGACGGCGCGGTCATCCGGCTGGAGTCGGTGCAGAATGCGCATGACCAGGCGACGGTAGCGGCGCGCACGATCATGGGGCGCGAGGTCGCCTATCATGCAGTGCCCTGGTTCTGGTCGAACCAGTATGACCTGAAACTGCAGACGGTCGGCCTGTCGACCGGGCATGACCAGGCCATCCTGCGGGGCGACCCGGCCACGCGCAGCTTCTCGGTGGTCTATCTGCGACAGGGGCGGGTGATCGCGCTCGACTGCGTCAACGCGATGCGCGACTTCGTGCAGGGCAAGGCGTTGGTGGCCGATGGCGCCACCGTGCCGGTCGAGGCGCTGGCCGACGCTGGCCGTCCGCTCAAGACACTCTGGCCGCTACCCATCTCTTGAGCTTTCAAAACAAGCGCTTGCATCACAGCCCTACGCTATGTCAGACTTAATGCAAAGGTTTGCAGGAGGGGTTTGATGCGCTGGCGGAACGCGATTCTGGCAGGTGTGGGTCTGGTTGCGCTGGCGGCGCCCGTCTCGGCGAAGGTGACGGCTCCAGCGGGTGCGAAGGTGTTCCGCCTCGATGGCGGCGGGGTCACCTATGCCATGGGGGTGGACGAGAAGGGCTATCTTCAGCCGCTCTACTGGGGATCCGCGCTGGCGGCGGGCGATCCGCTGATCTCGGGCGATCCGGTCAAGACGGGCGACCCGATCGTTCTGAAGGCACCGGGCGAGCTGTCCGGCTTCGATCCCGCCGGTTCGGTGACGCTTCAGGAATATCCGGGGCAGGGCGAGGGGCTGGTCAGCGAACCGGGCGTCAAGGCGCTGTTCGCCGACGGCAATCGCGATCTGGTCCTCAAATACCGCAGCCACAAGGTGAGCGGCGAGACGCTGACCGTCGAACTGGCCGATATCCGCCGTCCGCTGTTCGTCACGCTGACCTACACGATCGACCCCGCGACCGGCATCGTCGCCCGCTCCGCCAGGGTGCGCAACGGCGATGCCCGGCCGGTGCGCGTCGACCAGCTGGCGGCGGCGGTCCTCTCGCTGCCGGTCGGCGACGATTACCGGCTCCATTACCTGACCGGCCGCCACGCCGCCGAATGGACGCAGAAGACGGTCCCGATCGAGGCCGCCGCTACCGTTCTGGAGAGCCGTCGCGGCTCGACCGGCCATGGCAACAACCCCTGGTTCGCGATCGGCCGCGAAGGGCTGACCAGCGAGGAGCATGGTCCCGTCTGGTATGGCGCGCTCGCCTGGTCGGGGTCGTTCCGCATCAGTGTGGCGTCGGACAATCTGGGCCGGGTGCGGATCGCGGGCGGCTATAACCCCTATGACTTCTCGTGGACGCTGAAGCCGGGCGAGACGCTGGACACGCCGGTCTTCTATGCAGGCTATTCGGGCGACGGGCTGGGCGGGGCGTCGCGCACCTTCCACCAGTTCGAGGTCGCCCACATCCTGCCGCACGGCACCAAGGCGCGGTTGCGCCCGGTCCTCTATAACAGCTGGGAGGCGACCGCCTTCGATGTGACCGAGGCGGGGCAGATGGCGCTGGCCGAAAAGGCGGCGAAGATCGGCGTAGAGCGTTTCGTGGTCGATGACGGCTGGTTCGGCGCGCGAAACAACGACAAGGCGGGCCTGGGCGACTGGACAGTCAATCCGACCAAATTCCCGAACGGCCTGAAACCCCTGATCGACCGGGTGAAGGGGTTGGGCATGGATTTCGGCCTGTGGGTCGAACCCGAGATGGTCAATGTCGACAGCGACCTCTACCGCGCGCATCCCGACTGGGTGCTGAACTTCCCCGACCGGCCGCGGACCGAGGGGCGCAACCAGCTGGTCCTCAACCTCGCGCGGACCGATGTCCGCGATCATCTGCTGGCCGTGCTCGACAAGCTGGTCAGCGAGAATGACATCGTCTTCCTGAAGTGGGACTATAACCGCAACTGGACCGAGGCGGGCTGGCCCGAGCAGCCGGTCGCCGACCAGCAGCGTGTCTATGTGGAATATGTCCGCAACCTCTATTACATCCTCTCCGAGCTGCGGCGGCGCCACCCCAAGCTGGAGATCGAGGCGTGTTCGGGTGGCGGCGGTCGGGTGGACTTGGGGATCATCGGGCTGACCGATGAAGTCTGGCCCTCGGACAATACCGATCCGGCCGACCGGTTGACCATCCAGGACGGCTTCACGCGCGCCTATCCGGTCGCGGTCATGATGGCCTGGGTTACGGACAGCCCGAATTGGGCGAATACGCGCGTGACCAGCCTGGACTATCGTTTCCTGTCATCGATGCAGGGCGGGCTGGGGATCGGCGCGAACCTCGACAAATGGGCGGACGCGGACTTCGCCACCGCGCGCAAATGGGTCGCGGCCTACAAGACCATCCGCGAGACCGTGCAGCGCGGTTCGCTCTACCGGCTGGAATCGCCGACCGGCGACAATGCGACGTCCGCGACGATGTATGTCGGGCAGGACAAGCGCCAGGCGGTGCTGTTCCAGATGCTGCATTCGTCGATGTGGCGCGACAACCCCGCCGCGATCCATGCGCAGGGGCTGGACCCGGCGCGGGTCTATAGCGTGCGGATGCTCGACGGCTCGGCGCGGCCCGCGGGCGTGCCTGCGCAGGCGTCGGGGGCGTACTGGATGAACCGGGGTTTGCGTGCGCCGCTGAAGGGGGATTATGTGGGAACCGCGTTCGTGTTCGAGGCGGTGAACTGATCGGGGGGCGGGAAGAACCATGCGAAGGACGGGTTGGGGCGTGACGGCGTGCGTGCTTCTGGCGAACTGCGCGTCCACACCGAAGGAGACGCCGTTGCTGACCAATCGGGTCCTCGCGCGAGCGGCCGCCAAATGCCATGTGAAATCACTGGGCGTCCATTATTCGCGCACCGGCAAGCTGCCTTATGGCGACTATCTGATCCCTGCGGCGGAGGTCGACGCCGGACCTGATGTGCGTCCCAGCGCCCTGTGCATGCACCGCGCACTCGAAGGGTATCGATGGGACTATCTGGGTCAGGTCGAGCACGACCCGGCTACCCGGTCGGGGCGTTAGGATCGGTCGGCCGTCATGGGGCGCGGGCAGGGGAGAGTCGCGTGACGGAACGGGTCGGTGTCGAGGGGCAATTGGGCGATCGATACGGGATGACCCGGACGATCCGGATGCTCGGGCGTCGGCTGGAGTTGCGGTCGGTCAGCCTGGTTCCCGAGCATCTCAATCGCGCGGAGGGATATCGCGGCGCGGTGGCGGTCGCGCTGCCGCTGATGCTGGCGCTCGCGACGGGGCGGAGCGAATGGGGCTGGGCGGTCTATGCCGCCTTCTGGACCTGCCTGTGCGACGTGCCGGGACCGGACAGGCTGCGGCGTCGTTTGCTCGGCATCTTCGTGGTCGGCGGCGCGGCGGTAGCGCTGGTCGGGTCCTGGGCGGCCTCGATCGCGCCGCATGGGGGAATGATCGTCGGGCCGTTGCTCGTCTTTCTGGTGACCGTGGCGGCCGGGCGGCTGGCCTTTGGCGGGCTGGTCGGAACATTGCTGGCGGTCGTCGCCGTCGTCGCGGTCGGCTTTCCGCATGACCTTGCCGCCGCGTCCCGGCAGTCGGCGGCATTTCTGGCCGGGGCGGCCTGGAGCTATCTGCTGATCAACGGCCTTTGGCGGATCGATCCCTTCGACCCGCTGCGCCGTGCAACCCGGGCGGTGAGCGCGAGGCTGCTCGACATGGCCGATTATCTGGCGGGTTTGGGCGATCGTCCCCATCGCGATGAACGCTGGCATCGTGACCATGCCGAACATCGCCGCGCGGTGCGCCTGGCGATCGAACGCTTTCGCGAGGTCCTGGTCCGTTTCCCGGGGGAACCGGGCCAAGCGCAGGCCGCCCGGCGCGAGCTGGCGGCGGCGGAGACGATGTTCGGCGCGCTGCTGGCGCTCGATCAGGCATGTATCGATCGCCGGGGTAGCGCCGGGCAGCGTGCCGCCCTGGCCGAGGCCTGCCGTGGCGCGGTGGCGAGTTGGCGTGTGTCGCTGCGCCGACCGTCGCAGGCGACGGCTCCGCTGGAGCAGGCCAGCGCAACGATGCGGCATATCCGGGGCGAACTGACGGAGGATGTGTTCCGCGGCTGCGCGGCCGCATTCGAGGCCGCCCTGACCCGGTTGTGCGCGCGGGACGGCAAGGGCGATCCGACCGCCATCACGGTGGACGCCGGTGCGGACGTGGCCACGCCGGTGGTCAAGGTCCAGCAGGGCCTGCGTCAGGCGGGCGGGCTGGTCATGGTCTATTACGCCGCCGCCGTTTTCGGTCTCGGCTATCCCTATTGGGCGGCAATGGCGGTGATCGTGGTGCTGCAGGGCGGCGTGCGGGTGACATGGGCGCGCTGTCTGGAGCGCATCGCCGGGAGCCTGCTGGGCGGAAGCCTGGCGATGGCGTTGCCGCTGCTGGGCGGCGGCCCGGTGGTGCCCGCGCTGGTCGCGGTGGTGCTGACGGCGCTGACCATGGCATTGCGCTCGGTCAACTATACCATCTTCGTGATCTTCCTCACGATGCTGTTCGTACTGGTGACGGACATGCTCCATCCGGGGGTCGGGATCGCCTCGGCCCGTGTGATCGACAATGTCGTGGGCAGCATCGCCGCGCTCTTGGCGGTCTTTGCCTTCCGTCCCGACTTCGGGCCGCCCCTGCCGCGCCGGATCGCGGACGGGATTGCTGCCAACCGGCTTTACGGTCAGGCGGTCGAAAGCGGCCAGACACTCGCCGCGATCGAGGCCGCGCGCCGCGCCGCCGGGCGCGCCAGCGTCGAGGCGGAGATTGCAGCGCATGATCTGGGCGGCTGGCTGCACCGGCTGAGCCACCGCCGATCCGATCTGGCGGCGTTGCAGGACATGCGGAACCTGGCGGGTCGCGCCGCGATGGCATGGCACGCGAAGCTGGGGATGTAAGGGAAGGGGGAGATCACCGCGCCAATGCGCGTTCCGTATCCTCGCGGGCCTGTTCGACCAGCACGATGGTCGCCGCGCGGGCGGCGGCGGCGTCGGCCTCCGCGATGGCGGCGAACAGGTGGCGGTGCTCGGGCATGGAGTCGCGGGGAAGTTTGGCGCTGCGGTGCTTGTAGAGCGTGGTCCAGCGGACCGCCGCGCCGATGCTGCCCGACAGGCTGATCAGCAGCTCGTTGCCCGTCGCCTCCAGGATGATGTTGTGGAACTGCTGGTCGGCGGCGCGCCCCTGTTCGGTATGCAGGCCATATTCGCCCATCGCCTCCAGCGCCGCGCCCATGCGCGAGAGCTGGCGGGTGTCGCGCTTGACGGCGGCCAGCTCGGCGGCGGCGGGTTCGACGATCAGGCGCAGCTGGAACAGGCTCGTGACGAAACCGGCGGGCGGCTCGCCCTCGAACATCCAGGCCAGCAGTTCGGGGTCGAGCAGATTCCATTCCAGCCGCTCGCGCACCCGCGTGCCCGCCTTGGGCTTGCTGACCACCAGTCCCTTGGCCGACAGCATCCGCAGCGCCTCGCGCACCACGGAGCGGGACATGCCGCGCTGTTCGGCGATCTCGACCTCGCCGGGCAGGGTCGATCCCGTGGGGATGCGGCCGGTCACGATGGCAACACCGATGTCCCGCGCCAAGGCACTATGGGCGGGGCCGCGCCGCTTCAGGATCGTCACTCGGTAGGGTCCTCCCCGGATCGCGGGGCCATACCCCGTTGTTGTCTGACCATATTATGGGGCGATGCGTCGAAAGGGAAGCGCAAGGCGTCACATGTCGCCCGGTTGCACTCCAGATGATACCATGTATCATAAATGGCGCCAGTTGCTCCCGACCCCATGTCGCGGCACGATGGGGCATCCACCGATCCAAGAGGGGGTCCGTTTTCCATGCGTTTTCGCTCGTTTATGCTCGCCGCCAGCGCGATTGCCGTCCTGACGCCCGCCACCGCGCAACAGGCACCCGCGCCCGGCCCGTCGCCCGTCAAGGTCGTCACCGACTCCACGGTCAGCGACATCCCCGCCCGCTTCACGCCGCCGACCAATGTCGCGGAGCGCGATTACGACAAGCGCGAGATCATGATCCCGATGCGCGACGGGACGAAGCTCTACACCGTCATCGTCGTGCCCAAGGGCGCGGTGAACGCCCCGATCGTCCTGACCCGCACGCCCTATAATGCGGCGGGCCGGGCCAAGCGGTCGGACAGCACGAAGATGATCGAGGCGCTGCCGCTGGCCGACGAGGCGTTCGTCAAGGCGGGCTATATCCGCGTCTATCAGGATATCCGCGGCAAATACGGCTCGGAGGGCGACTATGTCGTGACGCGCCCCGTCATCGGCCCGCTGAACGCGACGAAGGTCGATCACGTCACCGATGCCTATGACACGATCGACTGGCTGGTGAACAAGGCGAACCTGCCCGAATCCAATGGCCGCGTCGGCATGATCGGGTCGTCCTATGAGGGCTTTACCGTCGTCATGGCGTTGCTGCACCCGCACCCCGCGCTGAAGGTCGCCGCGCCCGAAAGCCCGATGATCGACGGCTGGATGGGCGATGACTGGTTCCATTACGGCGCGTTCCGCCTTGCCAATATCGGCTGGATCGGATCGCAGACCGGCTACAAGGGCGAGGGCAAGGCCCCGCCCAGCGGCGGTTATGACGATTACGAGAATTTCCGCTACGGCTCGGCGAACGACTGGGCGAAGAAGTCCGGCTATGACCAGCTGCCCATGTGGCAGCGCGTGGTGCAGCACCCGGCCTATGACTTCTATTGGCAGGGCCAGGCGCTGGACAAGCTGCTGGCGGCCAACCCTTCCAACGTGCCGACCATCTGGGAACAGGGCTTGTGGGACCAGGAGGATATGTACGGCACCATCACCGCGTGGGAAGCGCTGAAGGCCAAGGGCAAGCTGGGCAACAATTTCCTGGTGATGGGGCCGTGGCGGCACAGCCAGATCAACCGGACCGGCACCAGCCTGGGGCCGTTCCAGTGGAATGGCGACACCGCGAAGCAGTTCCGCGAGGACATGGTCCTGCCGCTGTTCAACCAGTATCTGAAGGACGGTCCGGCGGCGAATCTGCCCAGCGCCGCCATCTACAACACGGGCGAGAATCATTGGGACAAGCTGACCCAATGGCCGCTGGCCTGCCAGAGCGGGTGCGCCGCGCCGCTGACCCCGCTCTATCTGGCGAATGACAAGGGGCTGAGCTTCGACAAGCCGGGGGCGGGGGCGGACGCCTATGTCTCCGATCCGGCCAATCCGGTGCCGCATCTGTCGCGTCCGGTGAACTTCGGTGACGGCCGCTGGGGCGACTGGCTGGTCAGCGACCAGCGGCATGTCGATGGCCGCACCGATGTCGTGACCTATACCACCCCGGTCCTGACCAAGGCGGTGCGGGTGTCCGGCGCGCCGATCGCCGACCTGTTCGCGCGCACCACCGGCACGGACGGCGATTTCGTGGTGAAGATCATCGATGTCTTCCCGCAGGAAAATGCGATCGATGAAAAGATGGGCGGCTATGAACTGCCGATCAGCCTCGACATCTTCCGGGGACGCTATCGCAACAGCTTCTCCAATCCCACGGCCATCCCGGCGGGCAAGGTGCAGGAATACAAGTTCCGCCTGCCGACCGTGAACCATGTGTTCCAGCCGGGGCACCGGATCATGGTCCAGGTCCAGTCCAGCCTGTTCCCGCTGTACGATCGCAATCCGCAGACCTTCGTGCCCAATATCTTCACGGCCAAGGCGGGCGACTACAAGAAGGCGACGATCACGCTGGAGCGCGGCGGCGCCAATGCCAGCCGCGTCTGGCTGCCGGTCGTGCCGCTCGACCAGTCGGCGGTGGCGGCGCGCTGACCCGTGCGGGCGGGATGGCGTCCCGCCCCATGATGGATTTGTCCGAAACAATCCTTGGAGCCACGGGCCGGTAGCGTTACTCTGCCGCCCGTGGCTCTCCCACCACCTTCATTCCCGCCTTTGCCGCTGCCCGGTGAAGCGACCGGGACGGCTGTCGCCGACCCTGCCGATGCACAGCGCTATCTGTCGCTCGTGGCGGCGGCGACCGACCGGCTGATGGCGGCGGACGATCCGGCTGCCATGATCGACTCGCTGTTCGCGCTGATCCGCGACGAATTGCATCTTGACGTCTTTTTCCATTTCCGCCGCGATGGTGAGGCCGTCCGGCTGGAGACCGCGGGCGGCCTGACCCGGGCCGAGCGGCAGGCGGCGGCCGGTCTGGACATCGGCCCGTCCGCCTGCGGGCAGGCGATGCGCGAGCGGCGTACGCTGCACCTGACCGATATCCAGACCAGCGGGGAGGAACGGACGGCGTTCGTCCGGTCGCTGGGCGTGCAGGTCTATCTGTGTATGCCGTTGTTGCACGGGGACGAGCTGCTGGGTACGCTCGGTTTCGGGCGGCGTGCGGCGCGGCCGTTCGACGAGGAGGAACGGCGGCTGTTGCTGCTGCTCTGCCACTATGCCGCGCTGGCGCAACATCGCTTGCGGATCGAGGAGGCGCTGCGGCGCGGGCTCGACACCCAGGCGCAGTTGCTGGCCGAGTTGAACCACCGGGTCCGCAACGCGCTACAGGTGGCGATCGGCCTGGTCACCCATGAGGGGCGCGAGGCCCCCGATGCAGGCACGCGCCGCGCACTGATGCGGGCGGCCGAGCGATTGCAGGTGCTGGCCAGCGCACATCGGCCGCTTTACGCGACCGCCGATTCCGGGCTGGTCGACCTGCCTGCGCTCTTCGGCGACGTGATCGCGCAGCTGCGCGGCGATACGGGGCATGGGCCGATCACGGTCGACAGCCCGGTCGCGGTGCCGATCGAGCGCGCCGTGGCGGCCGCGCTGCTGCTCGACGCGCTGATGGCACAAGGGGCAGGGGTGCCGCGCATCGGTTTCACGGTGAACGGGGTGCCGGGGAACGAAATGCTCCGTATCGCGTTTGAGGCGATCGGATGGGGACGTATCGCCGATGTGGTCGACCGGGATCGACTGGTGGTGAGGCTTTGCCATCAGTTGCGCGCGACATTGACGAACGAGGATGATGGGTGCCTGATCTTGGTCATGCCGCATGACGGCGGCGCATATGGGGTTCGCCCCGCATCCTGATGAACTGGTCGATGACGACCGCGATAACGAGACCCCGCTGAACCTCCTCATCATTGAGGATGAGGCGCTGGTCGCGATGCTGGTCGAGGACGCACTGACGCTGCATGGCCACCGCGTCATCGGCATTGCCGATACCGTCTCCGCCGCCGTGGCGCTGGTCGATCGGGAGCGGCCTGACCTTGCGCTTTGCGATGTCAAGCTGGCCGACGGAGACAGCGGGTTGACGGCCGCCCAACTGCTCGCCGAGCGCGGCATTCCCTGCATCTTCCTGAGCGGCAATTGCCCGGAGCGCGGCGGCCATCCGCTGGTCATCGGCTGCATCGCCAAGCCGTTTCGCGCGGGTAGCCTGGGCGCCGCCGTCCGTGCCGCGCATGTGGTGGCGCAGGGTGGACGGCCCAGCGACCCGCCGGCTGCGCTGCGTTTCTATGGCGAGCGGATCTGATCAGCGGATCTGATCAGCGGGCGACCCTTCGATCGCCTGTTCCATCTTGTCGAGGATTCGCGCGAACTGCTCGATTTCCTCATCGCTCAGCAAGCCGAAGGCCTGGGCGATCAACGTTCGGCGCAGTGGCTCGGTCTGGCGCAGGACCTGCCGCCCATGTTCGGTGATATCGAGCCGCTTCGCCCGCCGGTCGTCCGGGTCGGGAACGCGCACGACCAGCGAGTCGCGCTCCATCGTGTCGATCGCCTGCGTCACCGTGCGGGGGGCCAGATCGAACCAGTCGGCCACATCGGCGGCGCGAACCGGCGCATTGTTGGCAATGAAGTGGAGCATCTTGGTCCGCGCCAGCGAAGCGCCCTGCGCCGCCATCTGGCGGTCGAGCAGCCGATGGAAACGCAGATAGATGCGGCTGTAGCGGAGCGCCAAGGTTTCATGATCGAACATAATATGAGGTAGCTCAATAAATGGTCTTGCCTTATTGTGCAAGTGCGAGCAAATGCACCATCCAGTTCTTTTGATTCCATCGACAGGGAGGCCGGTGTGGCCGACGCAAACCAAGTGAATGAGGGGCAGGACGCAGAGCGCGACGACGCGGACGCGGCCGAGGACAAGACCCCCGTATCGCCCGCCAAGAAGCGGCGCATCCGCATCATCCTGCTGGTCGTGGCGGCGGTCGCCGTCATCGGCGGCGTATTCTGGTATGCGAACTACAAGAGCGTCGGCCAGTATATGCAGACGACCAACGATGCCTTCATCCAGGCGGATGCGGTCACGGTCGCGCCCAAGGTCTCCGGCTATGTCGACAAGGTGTTCGTGGCGGAGAACCAGAACGTCCAGGCGGGGCAGCCGCTGCTCCAGATCGACACCCGCGACTATCAGGCGCAGACCGCGCAGATCCAGGCGCAGATCGGTGTCGCGCGCGCCAATGCCGAGGGGGTGCAGGCGCAGATCAAGGAACAGCAGGCGGCGATCGACCGCGCGGAGGCCGATCTGCGCGCCGCGCAGAGCGACGCCGTCTTCGCCCAGGCCGAGGTCGTCCGCTACACCCCGCTTGCCGCATCCGGCGCGGAGAGCCGCGAGCGCCTGTCGCAGCTTCAGAACCAGGCGCGTCAGGCCAATGCCAAGGTCGCCGCGGCGTCCGCCGCGCTGGCTGCGTCGCGTCGCCGTATCGGCACGCTCGACGCGCAGGTGCAGCAGGCCCGTTCGCAGGGGCAGGCCGCCAAGGCGCAGCTTGATGCCGCCGAGGTCAATCTGGGCTCGACCACGATCCGCGCCTCGATCGGCGGTCGTGTCGGCAACAAGACGGTGCGTGTCGGCCAGTTTCTGCAGGCAGGCACCCGGACCATGTCGATCGTGCCGGTCAACCAGCTGTATATCAATGCGAACTTCAAGGAAACGCAGCTGGGCCTGATGCGCCCCGGCCAGCCGGTGAAGATCGATGTCGATGCACTGCCGGGGGTCGAGATCAAGGGGCATGTCGAGAGCGTGGCACCGGGCACCGGCGCGCAATTCTCGCTGCTGCCGCCCCAGAACGCGACCGGCAACTTCACCAAGATCGTGCAGCGCGTGCCCGTCCGCATCGCGGTCGACGCCGATGCGCAGACCCGCGCGCTGATGGTGCCGGGCATGTCGGTCGAGGTGACCGTCGACACCCGCTCGGCCAAGGGTGCGCTGAAGCACATCGCCGAGCAGCAGGACCAGCATAACGAGGCGCGGCAGGGGGCGCAGGGCCGGTGAGCGCCGCCGCCGCCCCCGCTCGGGGCAATAAAGGCGCAGCGCCTGCCCGTTCTGGTGATGTGCCGGCGCACGCCGGCCGGGGGGGCGGCGCACCCGCAAAGGCCGACCTGACCGCCTGGCTCGCCGTCGCGGCGGGCAGCATCGGCGCGCTGATGGCGACGCTCGACATCTCGATCGTCAACTCCGCGCTGCCGACCATCCAGGGCGAGATCGGCGCGAGCGGGACCGAGGGGACGTGGATCGCGACGTCCTACCTGGTCGCCGAGATCATCATCATTCCGCTCTCCGCCTGGCTGGAGCGGTTGCTGGGCCTGCGTACCTTCCTGCTGATCGCGTCGATCCTGTTCACCGCGTTTTCGGTCGTGTGCGGCCTGTCGACCAACCTGACGATGATGATCATCGGACGCGCAGGGCAGGGCATCACCGGCGGCGCGCTGATCCCGACCGCATTGACCATCATCGCCACCCGATTGCCGCGCGAGCAGCAGCCGATCGGCACGGCGTTCTTCGGCGTCACCGCCATTCTGGGTCCCGTGATGGGGCCGCTGATCGGCGGATGGCTGACCGAGAATGTCAGCTGGCACTATGCCTTCTTCCTGAACATCCCCGTCGGCGCGATGCTTGTCACGCTGCTGCTCGTCGGCCTGCCGCACCAGAAGCCGCACCTGTCCGAGCTGGCCAAGGCCGACTGGCTGGGTATCGCGGGCCTCGCGCTGGGACTTGGCGGCCTGACCGTCGTGCTTGAGGAAGGGCAGCGCGAGCAGTGGTTCGAGTCGCGCGAGATCATCGAGCTGACCATCCTGTCGATCTTCGGCTTCGGCCTGTTGTTCGCGGGCCAGTTCGTCGCGTCGCGCCCGGTCATTCGCCTGAAGCTGCTGCTCGACCGCCAGTTCGGCAGCGTGGTCATCATGGGCATCGTGCTGGGCATGGTGCTCTACGGCACCTCCTATGTGATCCCGCAGTTCCTGGCCTCCATTGCAGGATATAACGCCTTCCAGGCGGGCAAGGTCGTGCTGTTGAGCGGTATCCCCAGCCTGCTGATGATGCCGTTCACCCCGATCCTCATCAAGAAGGTCGATATCCGCATCGCGGTCGGCCTGGGGCTGGGCATCATGGCGCTGAGCGCCGGGATCGACACGGTGCTGACCGCCAATTCCACCGGCGGCTCGTTCACCGACAGCCAGTTGCTGCGCGGGGTCGGCACGATCCTGGGCATGTTGTTCCTGAACCAGGCGGCGATCTCGTCGGTGCCGCCGTCGCAGGCGGGCGATGCGGCCGGACTGTTCAGCGCGGCGCGCAACCTGGGCGGCTCGTTCGCGCTGGCGGGCATCGCCACCGTACAGGACCAGCGCAGCTTCCTGCACGAGCGTCGACTGGAAGAGTCGCTGTCGGCCAATTCGGGATCGACCCAGGGCTGGATCGACTCGCTGACCCAGCAATTCGGCAGCAGCGACGCGGCGCTGCGCATGATCGGCAATACGGTCAAGCAGCAGGCGCTGGTCATGACCTATAACGACCTGTTCTTCATCCTGTGCGTCGGCATCATCATGGTGATGCCGCTTGTCCTGTTCCTCCGCCCGCTGCCCAAGGGCGGCCCCGTGGCGATGCATTGAGAACCATGATGCGCAAGCAGTTTTCCCTGATCCCGCTCCTCCTGCTGGGGGCCTGCACTGTCGGGCCGAACTATGCCGGGCCGCCCAAGACCATCGGCTCGGCGGCGACCCCGCCCGCCGGGTTCGTGCGCGCCGACGATACGCTGGCGACGACCGCGCCCGCGGTGGCCGACTGGTGGACGACGCTGAACGATCCGATGCTGACCTGGCTGGAGGAGCGGGCGCTCGAGTCCAATCCCAACGTCGCGGTGGCGCAGGCGCGGTTGAAGCAGGCGCGGTCGGCGCTGCGGCTGGAGCGCGCCAACCAGGCGCCCAATGCGAATGCCAGCGCGACCTATCTCCACGCCAATCTGCCCGAACTCAACCTCGGCAGCGGTAACGCCGAGCAGGGTGGCGCCAATGGCGGCGCGTCCGGTGGTTCGGCAAGCGGGTCGGGCGGCGGCACCAATGTCGACTTCTTCAACCTGGGCTTCGACGCCAGCTGGGAAATCGACCTGTTCGGCGGCCGTCGCCGCACCGTCGAGGCGGCGCGCGCCAGCGCCGAGGCGGCGGAGGCCAATGTCGCCGATGCGCAGGTGTCGCTCAGCGCCGATGTGGCGCAGGCCTATATCGGGCTTCGTGATGCGCAGCAGCGGCTGATCCTGGCGCGCGAGGCGTCGAAGATGCAGCGCGACACGCTCAACCTGACGCTCCAGCGGTTCAACAACGGCACCGCCTCGCAGCTGGAAGTCGAGCGGCTGCGCAATCAGGTGGAAAGCACCGATGCGCAGATTCTGCCGCTATCGTCGTCGGTCGAGACCTATCTCAACGCGCTCGCCATCCTGATCGGCGAGGCACCGGGCACGCTCGACCAGCGCCTGAGCCAGGCGGGGCAGGTGCCGCTCCCGCCCGCGCAGGTCGCGGTGGGCGATCCGACCGCGCTGCTCCAGCGTCGCCCCGACATCCGCGCCGCCGAGCGCAACCTGGCGGCGCAGACCGCCAGGATCGGCGTGGCCGAGGCGGCGAAGTTCCCGCGCCTGAACCTGATGGGGATCATCGGCATCGGCGGCACCTCGCTCGACTCGCTGACCGATCTCGACAATCTGGTGACGCTGGGCGCACCGATGCTCCAGTGGAACGTGCTGAACTTCGGTCGCGCCAATGCGCGGGTCGGACAGGCCGAGGGCGCGCGTGACGAGGCGGAGGCGCGGTATCGCGGTGCCGTCCTGTCGGCGCTGCGCGATGCCGAGGACTCGCTGTCGCGCTTCCGCGCGCGGCGGAACACGGTGGCGACGCTGGCGCGGGCGAAGGCTTCGGCGGATCGCTCGGCAGTGTTGATGCAACAGCGCTATCGTGCTGGGGCCGCGACGTTGATCGATACGCTCGATGCCGAGCGCCAGCGGGTCGCGGCGCAGCAGTCGCTGTCGCAGGCGGTAGCGGGCCTGACCAACGATTACGTGGCACTGCAAAAGGCGCTCGGCCTGGGCTGGCGAGCGCCGCAGTCGTAAGGCTGGCACGTCTTCCTCCCCTGTAAGGGGAGGGGGACCAGCGAAGCTGGTGGAGGGGTGTCCCCGCTGATGGTGACACCCCTCCGTCAGTCCTGCGGACTGCCACCTCCCCTTGCAGGGGAGGAATAAGAAGCGGTTACACCCCCGCTTTCGCGATCCGTTCGCGCGCTTCGCGTTCGATCGTCTCCAGCTCGTCGACCGTCTGGACCAGCGCGGTCATCTGCTGGCGCAGTTCGTCGACCCGCTCGCGACAGCGTTCGGCCAGCACGCGCATCTGTTCGACATGCTGCGGGTCGGCGTCGTACAGCCGCAGGAACTCCTCGATCTCGCGCAGCGAGAAGCCCAGCCGCTTGCCGCGCAGGATCAACTGCATCCGGCCCGTCTCACGCCTGGAATAGACACGCGCGGTGCCGACGCGGCGCGGCTCGATCAGGCCGCGATCCTCGTAAAAACGCAGCGTCCGCGTCGTCACGCCCAAGCTGTTCGCGACATCCTGAATGCCGCGCAGCTCCTCTTCATCCCCCACCGTCTATTCCCCCACGGGCCGCACCGCCGCAGCGGCGGCCTTGGCCAATTCTTCCTCAACCAGTTCCTTTTTCGACAATTTGCCGATCAGGGTCTTGGGCAGGCTTTCGCGGATTTCGACCTCGCGGGGAAGTTCGATCTTGCTGACCTTGTCCTGTAAAAAGGCACGCAATTCCTCGGGCGTGGCGTGGTGATCGGCGGCGAGTTTCACGAAGGCCTTGGGCGACTGGCCGCGATAGGCGTCGGGGATGCCGATGACGACCGCCTCGGCGACCGCCGGATGTTCGTACAGCGCTTCCTCGATCATGCGCGGATAGACGTTATAGCCGCCGCACAGGATCACGTCCTTGATCCGGTCGACGATGAACAGATAGCCGTCCTCGTCCAGATAGCCGACATCGCCGGTGCGCAGCGCGCCGTGGATGAAGACGTGCTCGCTCTCGCTCGGCTTGTTCCAGTAACCGGACATGACCTGCGGGCCGCGCGCGCAGATTTCGCCGACCTCGCCCGGCGGCATCAGCCGGTCGGGATTGTCGCGGTCGCGGATTTCGATGACCGTGCCGGGGAAGGGCAGGCCCGCCGAGCCGCCCTTGTTCTCGCCGATGATCGGGTTGCAGGTGATGATCGGCGACGCCTCGGACAGGCCGTATCCCTCGACCAGCTTGCCGCCGGTCGTGGTCTCGAAGGCGATACGCACCTCGGCGGGCAGGGGCGCGCCGCCCGAGATACAGGCCTTGATCGCCGACAGGTCGACCTTGCGCGCCTCGGCCGCGCCCGCGATCGCGTTGTAGATGGTGGGGACGGCGGGGAAATAGGTCGGCTTGCTCCGCGCGATGGTCTTCAACACCTGGTCCAGCTCGAACCGGGGAAGCAGGATCATCTCGGCCCCGACCCGGATCGCGAAGCTGAGCACGGTCGTCAGCGCGAAGACATGGAAGAGGGGAAGTACGCCCAATATGCGCTCTTCTCCGATCATCTCCTCACCGCCGGTATGGATGACCATCGCATCGGCATTGGCGACGAGGTTGGCGTGCGACAGCATCGCCGCCTTGGGGCTGCCCGTCGTTCCGCCAGTATATTGCAGGACCGCCACATCGTCGGGCTTCGCCGACACCGGGGCCAGGGTGCCCCCGCGCTTCATCATCTGCGCGAAGGTCAGGTGACGGGGCGAGGGGCCGGGGGCGGCGATCATCGACCGCTTGAGCAGGCGGTAGGCTAGGCCCTTCACGGTCGGCAGCGCACCCGCGACCGGGCAGGATATGACGTGGCGCAGGCCCAGTTTCTCGGCGACATGGGAGACGCGGCCGTAAATGTCGGGAATGTCGCAGGTCGCGATGATCTCCGCGCCCGAATCCTCCAGCAGATGGCACAGCTCGCGCTCGACATAGAGCGGGTTAACGTTGACGACGATGCCCCCGGCCTTGAGCGTCGCGAAGTATAGGACCGGATAATAGATGATGTTGGGCAGGCAGAGCGCCACGCGACAACCCGGCTTCACCCCCAGCGCCTGTAGCCCGGCGGCGGCCTTGTCGACCATCGCGCCCAACTCGTCATAGCGGGTGATTCGCCCCATGAAGTCGATCGCGGGGCGAGAGCCATGGCGCCGTACCGTGGTCTCGAACATATCGGTCAGCAGTCGCGGCTCGAAGACCAGAGGGCGTCCCGTCGCCTGACCCGGTACACCGCCTGTCGTGGTTTCCCCGATGGCTCCTGCCGTCATCGCGTCGCTCTCCTATATCTTTTTTCGACCATACCCTGTTGTCGATTGTGGTCGAGTTGCTTATTGTGTTGACGTATAGGGTAGGTAACGCACCTTAACGTTAGGCCGCAAGCCCATAAAGAGAGGATTGGATGACCAACATCGTGATCGCAGGCTATGCCCGCTCTCCCTTCACCCAGGCTGGCAAGGGCGCGCTCGCACGGGTTCGGCCCGACGATCTGACCGCGCAGGTGATTCGCGGCCTGATCGAGCGGACCGGCGTCGATGCGTCGGAGATCGAGGACATCATCCTGGGCTGCGCCTTTCCCGAGGGCGAGCAGGGCATGAACGTCGCACGGCTGATCGGCCTGCTCGCGGACCTGCCGCTGTCGGTCGGCGGCATGACGGTGAACCGCTTCTGCGGATCGTCCATGTCGGCGATCCATATCGCCATGGGGCAGATCCAGATCGGCGCGGGCGAGGCGTTCATCTGCGCCGGTATCGAGTCGATGAGCCGGGTGCCGATGGGCGGCTACAACCCGCTGCCCAATCCCGAACTCGCCGCCGCCCGGCCGGGCGCGTACATGGGCATGGGCCAGACCGCCGAGAACGTCGCGGAGAAGTACCAGATCACCCGCGCCGAGCAGGAGAAGTTCGCGGTCGCCAGCCAGAAGAAGGCCGCCGAGGCGCGCACCGCCGGGCGTCTGGCCGACGAGATCGTGCCGATCCACACCAAGGCGGGCGACGTGACCGAGGACGGCCTGATCCGCCCCGACACCACAGAGGAAGTCCTGTCGGGCCTGAAGCCCGCCTTCGACAAGGACGGCACGGTGACGGCGGGCACCGCTTCGCCGCTGACCGATGGCGCCGCCGCCGTGCTGGTCACGTCGGAGGAGTTCGCCAAGCGCCACGGCCTGAAGATCCTCGCCCGCATCAAGGCGGTCGGCATTTCGGGCTGCGAGCCGGAGACGATGGGTCTCGGCCCGATCGGTTCGTCGAAGAAGGCGCTGGAGCGCGCGGGTATCTCTGCCAGCGACCTCGACGTGGTCGAGATCAACGAAGCCTTTGCCAGCCAGGCGATCGCCTGCATCCGCGACCTGGGGTTGAAGGAAGACACGATCAACAAGGACGGCGGCGCGATCGCGATCGGCCATCCGCTGGGCGCGACCGGCGCGCGCATCGTCGGCAAGGCGGCGGCGCTGCTGGCGCGCGACGGCGGCCACTATGCGCTGGCGACCCAGTGCATCGGCGGCGGGCAGGGCATCGCCACGGTATTGGAGCGTGCATGATGGCTGACACGATCAACAAGGTTTGCGTGATCGGCGCAGGTGTTATGGGCGCGGGCATTGCGGCGCAGGTCGCCAATGCCGGTGTGCCTGTCCTGCTGCTCGACATCGTGCCCAAGGACGGCGGCGACCGTGATGCAGTGGCCAAGGGCGCCGTCGCCAGGATGCTCAAGACCGAGCCCGCGCCCTTCATGTCGCCCGCCGCCGCCAAGCTGGTGGAAACCGGCAATATCGAGGATCATCTGGCCCGCGTCGCCGAATGCGACTGGATCGTCGAGGCGGTGGTCGAGCGGCTGGATATCAAGCAGGCGCTCTATGCCAAGCTGGAGGAACTGAAGCGCCCCGGCACGGCGGTGTCGTCCAACACCTCGACCATCCCGCTCGGCCATCTGGTCGAGGGGCGGTCGGAGCAGTTTAAGCGCGATTTCCTCATCACCCATTTCTTCAACCCGCCGCGCTATATGCGGCTGATCGAGATCGTGACCTCGGAGCACACCGATGCCGGTGTCGCGGCCAAGGTCGAGCAGTTCGTCGATCACCGCATGGGCAAGCGGATCGTCCGCGCCAAGGACACGCCGGGCTTCATCGCCAACCGCATCGGCACCTATTGGCTGGCGGTCGCGATCAACGCAGCGATGGACCAGGGCCTGACCGTCGAGGAGGCCGACCAGATCGGCGGCCGTCCGATGGGCGTGCCCAAGACCGGCATTTTTGGGCTGATCGATCTGGTCGGCATCGACCTGATGCCGCTGCTCGCCAAGTCGCTGTCCTCGACCCTGCCGGAGGGCGATGCCTATTTCGACACGATCCGCCCGCTGCCGCTGGTCGACAAGATGATCGCGGATGGGTTCACGGGCCGCAAGGGCAAGGGCGGCTTCTACCGCCTCGATCGCAAGCCCGACGGCACCAAGGCCAAGCAGGCGATCGATCTGAAGACCGGCGAATATCGCGCGGAGAAGAAGCCCGAACGTCTGCCGGGCCGCGCCGAGAAGGACCTGGCCGCGCTGGTCGCGACGCCGGGCAAGGTCGGTGACTATGCCTGGGCGGTGCTGGGTCCGGTCCTGTCTTATGCGGCGGGTCTGGTCGGCGAGGCGGCGGACGATGTGGTCGCGATCGATGACGCGATGAAGCTGGGCTATAACTGGAAGTTCGGCCCGTTCGAGCTGATCGACCGCATGGGGCCGGGCAAGCTGGCCGAGCGGCTGCGCGCCGAGGGCAAGCCGGTCCCGGCGCTGCTGGAAACGGCGGGCGACCGTCCCTTCTACCGCGTGGTCGATGGTAGGCGGCAGTATCTGACGCTGGGCGGCGACTATGCCGATGTGGTCCGCGCCAAGGGTGTCGTCCTGCTCGAAGACATTAAGCTGCGCTCCGAACCGCTGCTCAAGAATGGCTCAGCCGCCGCCTGGGATGTTGGCGACGGCGTGGTGGCGTTCGAGTTCACCGGCAAGATGAACGCGCTCGACGAGCAGGTCTTGTCGCTCCTCCAAAAGACCATCGCGCTGGTGAAGAGCCAGTACAAGGCGCTGGTCATCTATAGCGAGGGCAGCAACTTCTCGGCCGGGGCCAATCTGGGCCTCGCCATGTTCGCGGTGAACATCGCGGCTTGGGGCGAGGTCGACAAGCTGGTCGTCGCGGGGCAGCAGGCCTATAAGGCGCTGAAATACGCGCCCTTCCCGGTGGTCGCCGCGCCTGCGGGCATGGCGCTGGGCGGTGGTTGCGAGATCCTGCTTCACGCCGATGCGATCCAGGCCCATGCCGAGAGCTATATCGGGCTGGTCGAGACCGGCGTCGGTCTGGTGCCGGGCTGGGGCGGAAACGGCGAGCTGATCGACCGTCTCGCCAAGTCGCCCAAAAGCCCCAAGGGGCCGATGCCCGCCGTCATGAAGGCGTTCGAGACCATCTCGACCGCGCAGGTGTCGCGCTCGGCGGCGCTGGCCAAGGAGATGGGCTATCTCCGCAAAGACGACGGCATCACCATGAACCGCGACCGGCTGCTCGCCGATGCCAAGCAAAAGGCGCTGTCGCTGGTCGAGGGTTATCAGGCGCCCGAAAAGCCGGTCTTCCGCCTGCCGGGTGCGGCGGGGCGGGTCGCGTTCAACGGCGCGGTCGCCGACTTCGCCAAGAAGGGCGTCGCCACGCCGTACGACGTGGTGGTCGCGGGCCGTCTGGCGAATATCGTCACCGGCGGCGAGGCCGACATCATCGACGAGGTGAGCGAGGAACAGCTGCTCAAGCTGGAACGCGCCGCCTTCATGGAAAGCGTCAAGGACGCGCGGACCCAGGCACGGGTCGAGCATATGCTCGAAACCGGCAAGCCGCTGCGCAATTGATCGGGAGAGGATAATCCCATGCAAGTCTATAACGCACCGCTGCGCGACATGCGTTTCGTCCTCCACGAGCTGTTCAAGGAGGACGAGTTCGGCCCCGTCGCAGGGCAGGACGAATTCGGTCCCGAACTGTACGACGCCATCCTGGAAGAGGCGGCGCGCGTCACGCAGGAGGTCCTGCTGCCGCTCAACGCCACCGGCGACATCGAAGGGTGCAAGCTGGAAAACGGCGTCGTCCGCACCCCCGCCGGTTTCAAGGAGGCGTACAGCCAGTTCTGCGAAGGCGGCTGGGCCGCGCTCGCCTCGCCGGTCGAATATGGCGGGCAGGGGCTGCCCGAGGCGGTGAACAAGCTGGTCGAGGAGATGATCTGCGCGACGAACCTGTCGTTCAGCCTCTATCCCGGCCTGACGCACGGCGCGACCACCGCGCTGATGGGCCATGGTTCGGAGGACTTGAAGAGCTTCTATCTGCCCAAGATGATCTCGGGCGAATGGTCCGGCACCATGTGCCTGACCGAGGCGCATTGCGGCACCGATCTGGGCCTGCTGCGCACCCGCGCCGAGCCGCAGGAGGATGGCTCGTACCTGCTGACCGGCGGCAAGATCTTCATTTCGGCGGGCGACCATGACCTGACCGACAATGTGATCCACCTCGTCCTCGCGCGGACGCCCGATGCGCCCAAGGGGGTGAAGGGGATCAGCCTGTTCCTGGTGCCGAAATATCTGCCCAAGGATGACGGCTCGGTCGGCCCCGCCAATGGCGTCAGCGTCGCGGCGATCGAGCACAAGATGGGCCTGAAGGCGTCGGCCACCTGCCAGCTGGAGTTCAACGACTCCAAGGGCTGGGTCGTGGGCGAGCTGAACAAGGGCCTGGCCGCGATGTTCACCATGATGAACACCGAGCGCGTCTCGGTCGGCATCCAGGGCCTGGGCATCAACGAGGTCGCGTACCAGTCGGCCGTCGCCTATGCCAAGGACCGCTTGCAGGGCCGGGCGCTGGGCGGGGCGGCGCGCCCCGATCTGCCCGCCGATCCGATCATCGTCCACCCGGACGTGCGGCGGATGCTGATGACCATGCGCGCCTATGCGGAAGGGTGCCGGGCGCTGGGGCAATGGGCGGCACGCGGTCTGGATGCCGAAGCGAACGCCATCGATCCGGCCGACAAGTCGCGCGCGGCGGATTTCGTGGCGCTGATGACCCCGGTCGTGAAGGCGCTGTTCACCGACCTCGCCTTCGACGCCGCCAACATGGCGGTGCAGGTCCATGGCGGCCATGGCTATATCCGCGACCACGGTATCGAGCAGTTCGTCCGCGACGCCCGCATCGCCCAGATCTACGAGGGTACAAACGGCGTCCAGGCGCTCGACCTCGTCGGCCGCAAGATGCCCGCGCATATGGGCCGCTATATGCGCCCCTTCTTCCATGCCGTGTCCGAGCAGGTCGAGGCGCTCGTGAAGCATGAGGACAAGGCGATCACAGGCTGGGCCGCGGGCATGCAGCAGGCGTTCGGTGCGTTGCAGCTCAGCACCGGCATGATCGCGCAGAAGGGCATGAAGGACCCCGAAGAAGCGGGTGCGGCGGCGACCGACTATCTGCGCCTGCTCGGCCTGGTCGGCATCGGGCATTGCTTCCTGAAGTCGGCGCGGATCGCGACCGAGCGGCTGGCCGAGGGCACCGACGAGGCGGGCTTCTACAAGGCCAAGCTCGCCACCGCCGGGTTCTTCTTCGACCGTATCCTGCCCCAGGCGACGGCGGCGTTCCTGGCGATCAAGTCGGGCAAGCGCTCGACCATGGCGCTGGAGCTGGAAGCATTTTGAAACGAAGCGATGCCGGTTACGCTTGATTGCGGTCAACCGGTATCGTAGGCATGACGTGTTGTTATCCTATGCGTCATATGATGAACGTATAGGGTAATTCGGGGGCGACCGGTCAGAACCGGCGCTCCGGCCCTTATGACGGGCATGGAGAGGAGAAGATGCATGTTGTTGACCCTGACGGCCATGGCCCTTGCAGCGGCCGGTGTGAATGCGGACTCGGTGGTCGGCCGCTGGCAGACCCAGACGCGCGGCGGTATCGTCGAGATCCAGAAGTGCGGCAATTCGGTGTGCGGTCGCATCCTGTCCTCGGAAAAGCTGCGCACCAATCCCGCGCTGACCGACCAGGCCAACCGCGATCCCAAGCTGCGTAATCGACCGCTCAAGAACCTGCTGATCCTGCAGGGCTTTTCGCAGGATGGCGTGGCCTGGGGCAGCGGCACCATCTACAATGCCGAGGATGGCAAGACCTATAGCGCCAAGCTGACGCCCGAGGGGCCGGACACGCTGAAGGTGCGCGGCTGTGTCTTCGTGCCGCTCTGCAAGACGCAGACCTGGACCCGCATCCGCTGATCCTTGCCCAATCATATAGAAATTCCCGGGGAATATGCTCATGAACAAGTCCCTCAAGGCGCCGCTTCTGGTCTCTGCCATCCTGTCCTCGTCCTTCGCCTTTGCGGGCGCGGCGCATGGCCAGGCCTTTTACCTTCAGGAACAGTCGACCCGTGGCCAGGGTCGCGCCTTTTCGGGTGAGGGTGCCGATACCGGCGCGTCCTCGCTCTGGTGGAACCCGGCGGCGATTGCGGGCATGGAGCGCGGCGAGGCCGTGATCGGCGCATCGGCGATCATCCCCAAGGGCGATGTGGTCGACAATGGTACGCTGATCCGTCGTCCGACCCTGCCCGGTGGTCCCGTACAGACCTTCCAGCCGGTCGGCGGCGACCGGGTGTCGAGCGACCCGATCAATCGCGGCGTCGTGCCGTCGGGCGCGGTCGCCATTCCGCTGAACGACCGGGTCGCGGTCGGCCTGGCGGTTACTTCGCCCTATAGCTTCACCACGGAGTATAATACGACCAGCTGGGCTCGCTACAGCGCGCTCAAGACCGAACTGCGCACGATCGACATCCAGCCTTCGATCGGCATCGCGGTCCTCGACTGGCTGCGCGTCGGCGGCGCGCTGAACGTCGAATACACGAAGGCCGAACTGGGCAATGCACTGCCCAACGTGCTGGCGACGCTGCCAGACGGGTATCAGCGGCTGAAGGGCGATGGCTGGGATCTCGGGTGGAGCGCAGGTGTCCAGCTGCACAATGACTGGGCGACGGTCGGCATCAGCTACAAGTCGCGAATCAAGCATAATCTGAAGGGCAGCCTGGAAGTCGGCGGCCTGCTCGGCCCGCTTGCCACGCAGAACCGGACGATCGATGGTGCGACCGCGACCTTCTACACGCCCGCGCAGATCATCGTTGCGGGCCGTTTCCGGGCGACCGACAAGCTGACGCTGAACGCGCAGGCGGTGCGCTTTACCTGGGCCGATTTCGACGCGATCCGCCTGGGCGCGCCGATCAACACCGCCATCCCGGAAAATTACAAGAACAGCTTCTCGCTGGCGGGTGGCTTCGACTATGCGGCCACGGATCGCCTGACCGTGCGCGCAGGCGTGCAGCGCGGTATCACGCCGACCCAGAACGGCAATCGCGACGCGCGCGTGCCCGACGCGAACCGTTGGAACTACTCGATCGGCGGCTCGTACAAGGTAACCCCGCGCCTGACGCTGGACGCGGCAGGCAGCTATATCGATTTCGCCAATGCGCCCATCGACCGTCGTACCGCCGCCTATGCGGGGACGGCCGTTCAGACGCCGATCCTGACCAATGGTCAGGTGCAGAATGCCAAGGCGTTCGTGGCGTCGATCGGCGGCCGCTTCAGCTTCTGATTGAGAGAGTGGACATGAAGATCGTCGTGCCCGTGAAACGGGTGTTGGATTATAACGTGAAGCCGCGCGTGAAGGCGGACGGGACGGGCGTCGATCTGGCGAACGTGAAGATGAGCATGAACCCGTTCGACGAGATCGCGGTGGAAGAGGCGATCCGGCTGAAGGAGAAGGGGGCGGCGACCGAGGTCGTCGTCGTCTCGATCGGCGAGCCCAAGGCGGCGGACACGCTGCGCACCGCGCTCGCCATGGGCGCGGACCGGGCGGTGCTGATCACCGCGGATCATCCGGTCGAACCGCTGGGCGTTGCCAAGCTGCTCGCCAAGGTGGTCGAGGAGGAACAGCCTGGCCTGGTCATCCTGGGCAAGCAGGCGATCGACGGCGATAACAACCAGACCGGCCAGATGCTGGCGGGCCTGCTCGGCTGGGCGCAAGGCACCTTCGCGTCCAAGGTCGAGATCGACGGGCAGACGGCGAACGTCACCCGCGAGGTCGATGGCGGGCTGGAGACGGTGGCGCTCACGCTGCCCGCGATCGTCACCACCGACCTGCGCCTCAACGAGCCGCGCTATGCGTCGCTCCCCAACATCATGAAGGCCAAGTCCAAGCCGATGGCGACCAAGACCGCCGGGGAATACGGCGTCGACGTGGCTCCGCGCCTGACGATCACCCATGTCGCCGAGCCGGGCAAGCGCCAGGCGGGCGTCAAGGTCGGCTCGGTCGACGAACTGGTCGAGAAACTGAAAGCACTGGGAGTGGCCAAGTGAAGACGCTGGTTTGGGTCGAGCATGACGGCGGGTCCGTCAAGGATGCCACGCTGGCGACCGTCACGGCGGCGGCCAAGCTGGGCGAGGTCCACCTGATCGTCGCCGGGCAGGGCGTGGACGGCGTGGCGCAGGCAGCGGCGAAAATCGCCGGTGTCGGCAAGGTCCATGTCGCCGACGATGCGGCCTATGCGAACGCACTGGCCGAGAATGTCGCGCCGCTGATCGCCCAGCTGATGGGCCATCACGACGCCTTCCTCGCGCCGTCGACGACCACGGGCAAGAACATCGCGCCGCGCGTCGCTGCGCTGATCGACGTGATGCAGATCAGCGACATCCTGTCGGTCGAAGGACCGGACAGCTTCACCCGGCCCATCTATGCGGGCAACGCGATCGCGACGGTGAAGACCAGCGACACGAAACTCGTCCTCACCGTGCGCACCACCGCCTTCGAGAAGGCGGCGGCCGAGGGCGGCGCGGGCAGCATCGAGGCGGTAGCCTCCACCGGCGATGCGGCCAAGTCCCGCTTCGTCGGCGCGGAAAAGGCCGAGAATGCCCGCCCCGAGCTGACCAGCGCCAAGATCATCGTCTCGGGCGGTCGCGCGCTGGGCTCGGAAGAACAGTTCCACGCGCTGATCGACCCGCTGGCCGACAAGCTGGGCGCCGCCGTAGGCGCCTCCCGCGCGGCGGTCGATGCGGGCTATGCCCCCAACGACTATCAGGTCGGGCAGACCGGCAAGATCGTGGCACCCGAAGTCTATGTCGCGGTCGGTATCTCGGGCGCGATCCAGCATCTGGCGGGGATGAAGGACTCCAAGGTCATCGTCGCGATCAACAAGGACGAGGACGCGCCGATCTTCCAGGTCGCCGATATCGGCCTGGTCGGTGACCTGTTCACCGTCGTGCCGGAGCTGACGAGCAAGGTCTGACGGAGGGGGGCCTGTCGTTTGGAGCGTGATGACAGGCTTGATCCACCCCTCCCCTTTAGCGGAGGGACCGGGGGTGGGACGCTTCCGCAAGCGCAAAACCCGCGGTGAGGCCCTACCCCAATCCCTCCCCTGAAGGGGAGGGGCCTGGCGCGGATCAATCCGATGTCCTTCGATATCGTGGCATTCCCATCCCAAACAAATTGCAATTTTAAATCTGGGTTAAGATTTCTGGCATAGCATTCACGCGCTGTCGTGGAGTGCCGTATGAAACCAGCCGAACCGCTCGCGCTGAACCATAGCTGGCCCCTGTTCGAGCGTGGCCTGCGTTTCGACCTGGGGCAACCGGACGCCCCCGATCCGGCTTTGAACGAGGTGGACGATGCCTGGCTCGCCGCGCATGGCGTGGGCCGCTGGTCCTGCGACCTGCCGTCTGGAAGACTATCCTGGTCGACGGGTGTCTATGGCCTCTTCGACTGGCAGCGTCATCGTCCCCTGGACCGGCTTGGTGTCCTGCCCCTTTATCGATCCGAATCCCTGTCGGCGGTCGAGCGGCTGCGCGCATACGCGATCCGCCACCGGCGCGGCTTTACGATCGATGCGCAGGTCCAGGCCCCGGGCGGCTCCCGCTGGATGCGGATCATCGGCGCACCACAATGTCAGGGCAAGCGCGTGGTAGCGCTACATGGCCTGAAAATGGACGTCAGTGCCGAATATCGCTGATCTATGTGAGGAAAAGCCTGCAAATTCCGTTGCCTGCTTGTTAGCGCCATGAAGCTTTGGCTACCATTCGCATATGACAGACAATATCATGGGAGGGGGCGGTCGCCGCGTGCGGACGATCGCGGATCTGGCGGAAATGGCGGGCGTCTCGCCCGGCACCGTTTCGCGCGCGCTGGCGGGCAAGTCGCTGGTCAATGCCGAGACACGGACGCGGATCCAGGCACTCGCCGACCTGCATGGCTTTCGTCCCAACCAGATGGCCAGCCGCCTGCGCACGCGTCGCACCGGGGTGATCGGTATCGTCGTGCCGCTGGGCCATGACCGGCGCCAGCATTTGTCCGACCCGTTCTTCATGACCATGCTGGGCCATCTGGCCGATGCATTGACGGAAAATGGCTATGACGTGATGCTGTCGCGCGTGATTCCGGATGCGCCCGACTGGCTGGACCGCGTGGTCGATAGCGGCATGGTCGACGGTGTCCTGCTGATCGGCCAGTCGAACCAGTATGACGCGATCGAGCGCGTCGCCAGCCGCTATCGCCCGCTGGTCGCCTGGGGCGTCACCCTGCCGGATCAGATCCATGCGGCGGTCGGCACCGACAATGCCAGGGGCGGCTATCTGGCGGGCCAGCGGCTGATCGAACGGGGGTGCCGCCGCATCGCCTTTCTGGGCGATATCAGCGCGCCTGAAATCCGCCAGCGCCATGACGGCCTGGCGCGCGCCATGGTCGAGGCCGGGCTGGAGGGCGATCCGGTCCAGCTGGCCACGCATCTCGCCTCCGATGTGATGGAGCAGGAAATCGCCGCGCATATCGACGCCTTGCTGGAGCAGGGCGGGGGGCGTGTCGCGATCGACGGGATCGTCGCGGCGTCGGACATGATCGCGATGACCACCGTGCGGGTGCTTGCCGACCGTGCGATCGCGGTGCCCGAAACCTTGCCGGTCATCGGTTATGACGACCTGCCGCTCGCCGCCCAGGCGGTGCCGCGCATCACCACCGTTCGCCAGGACATTGCGGCAGGCGCCAAGGCGATGGTCGACGCGCTGTTCGCCCGGATCGGCGGGGACGAGGCGGGATCGGTCGTGCTCGACCCCGAACTGGTCCTGCGCGAAACGGCCTGAGGTCATTCCTCCCTGCGCAAGAGGAGGGGGTGACGCTGGTTGGAAGAGCACAAACCCTCGCAACTGTTGAAACCCCTCCGTCAGGTCCCCGCTGGCCGGGGAGGAATAGTTCAGGCGATCGTCACCCGGTCGCCATCGAACGCCAGCTTGAACCAGGGGGCGGCCGTTCCGCCGAACCGTTCCCGGCGCAAGGATGCGTCAGCGCTCGCATCGCGGCCTTGCATGCCCCAATAGTCCACGAAGCTGGTGACATCGCCTTCGCCGGTGACCCACCAGCAATAGGCTTGCGTCGGCTCTTCCACCGGATTGCCCGCGACCAGCCCGGTGCCGTTGACCGGCCGCCACGGCCCCGCAACGCTGTCGGCGACCATGGCATACAGCCCTGTCGGCGCGCCGAGACCGGGGGCGAAGCGCTTCCCCTGGGTCGACCAGAAGCAGTAATAATGGCCATCGCGGACGATGATGTGCGGTCGTTCCAATTCACTGTTGACGCCCAGCGACTCGATCAGCGGCGGCCGGATCGTCCAGCGGTCGCCTTCACGCCTGGCGACGCCGACCACGCCGTCGATATCCTGCTTCACCCAGCCCGCCGAGCCGACAAACAGCAGATACTCCGCGCCGTCCGCCGGATCGCGGAAATAGCCGGGATCACGAAAGCCCTTGATGCCGCCATTTTCCGGCTCGGCCTGATTGGCGACGATGTAGTGATGGCCGTCCGCCGCGACGCTTTCGACCGGCTCGCTCCAGCCTTCGGTGCGCGCATCCTCGCCCTGGATGAGGAAGCGCCCTTGCGTCTCGAACAGCCGCTGCTCGAAGGTGCGGGGCTGGCCGCGCCGCCCGGAGGCGGTGAAATACATGGTCAGCGTCGTATCGTCCTCGTCCAGCACCGCCGAGCCCGACCATTCGCGGCTGCCCGGCGTAAAGCCATCGGCAAAGGTCACGCCATGATCGCGCCATCCATCCGCGCCATAGCTGGTCAGCCGGATGCGCGCTTCGTCATGGCGCAGCTCGGGATCGGACAGGCGCGGCGTCGCGAGGAAGAACCACCAGCTCCGCCCGCCGAGAAAGGCGGTGCGGCCATCGGCATAGGCGATCTGCCACATATCCCAGAAATCATGGTCGGGCAGGATCGGCACGATATCGGCGGCGGTGAACACCGGCAGGCGCGCGTCGGTCTGCGCAGCGATCCCGGCCAGCGCGTCGGCCGACCAGTGGGTAGGAGCGTGGGTGTCGGTCATGATACCTCAGGGAAGATCGAAACGGGGATCAGGCTTGCGGGGCGGCACCGAGCGGCAGCCCCTGGGCATTGCGGGCGCGCACGGTGTAGACGGAGACGGCGGCCAGCAGCATCAGCACGCCGCAAAGCGTCAGCACGTTGCGCGGATCGCCGCCCAGCCAGCTTTGATAGAAGAGTGGCAGCGTCACGCCGAAGATCAGCATCGGAATGACGATCATCATGTTGAAGATGCCCATATAGACACCGGTGCGCTCGGGCGGGATCGAGCCTGCGAGGATGACATAAGGGTTGCCCATCATGCTCGCCCAGCCCAGGCCGATGCCGATCGCGGGCAGGAACAGCATCGCCTTGCTGGTCATGTGCGGCATCACCATCATGCCGATGCCGGTGATGACCAGACAGGCGGCGTGGAGCGGCGCGGCCCCGATCCGTTTGGCGAGCGGCACCATCGCGAACGCTGCCACGAAGGCGACGCCGTTATAGAAGGCGGCCACCTCGCCATTGGTCAGCACCGCGGCATGGAAGCCCGACGAAGTTGCGTCGGCAGTGCGATAGACCGACCGTCCGATCGCGTAGATGACGTAGTTCCAATAGGCCATCATGGCGTACCACTGGAACAGGCTCATCAGCGCCAGCTTGCGCATCGGCAATGGCATGTCGCGGATCGCGTCGCCGATCTCCTTCAGCGTGGCGCCGATGCCCTTGGGGGCTGCGGCGATGCGGGCGCGCTCCTCGGGTGCCAGCGGCAGCTCGGGCACCCGCTTGATCGACCAGACGATGGTGACGAAGGACAGGACCGCGCCGATCATGAAGACCACGCGCGCGGTGTAGGGGATGTGGTGCCCGTCCACCCAGTCCGGGTTCATTCCCGCCCAGACCAGGATCGAGGGCGTGAGGAAGGCCAGCATCTGCGCCAGCCCGGTAAAGGCGCTTTGCGTCAGGAAGCCGATATTATGCTGCGCCCCGTCGAGCCGGTCGGAGACATAGGCGCGGTACGGCTCCATGGTGATGTTGTTGCCCGCGTCGAGGATCCAGAGCAGCGACACCGCCATCAGCAACGACGAACTGAGCGGCATGAAGAACAGCCCCAGCGCGCACAGCACCGCCCCGATCAGGAAATAGGGCGTCCGCCGTCCCCAGCGGCTGTCCGTCCGGTCGCTCATCGCGCCGATCAGCGGCTGGATCAGCAGCCCGGTCATCGGCCCGGCCATCTGCAACAACGGGATCTGCGCCTCGGACGCGCCGAGATAGCTGTAGATCGGTGCCATGTTCCCCTGTTGCAGCCCGAAGCTGAATTGCAGGCCCAGGAAGCCGAGATTCATCTCCAGGATGCGGGTCAGCGAAAGGCGGGGCTTGGCCGAGGCCATCGTACCAACAGGAGTGGAGGGGGTCATGCGGGTCCTCTCGCACGCGGGGGGTAGGTCCGTATCTAGCGCCGGTTTAGCCGCGTTGGGACCATCATGGCGTGATCGAAGACGGATTGCAACAAACGATTGCATAAGCGGCGCGAGGATAGCTTGTCCTAAGTTGGAAACGGTGGAATCATGTTCCAGCGAAGGGAACGAGCCGCCATGTTCTTCATGATTCTCGGCATGATGATGCAGGCCGCCCAGCCGGGCAGCGGGGCGCTATGCGATGTGGGACGGGCCGTGCTTGTCGATCTGCCGTCCACGAGTGCAAAGAATGAATATGTCGAGACAGCCCCTGAACGCAGCGGCTTGATGAAGCTTTGCCCCCAATTGCGGCACGGCCTGCCCGATGGTTATGCCGCCGCGAACGACGATGCCCGCGCCCGCGCCAGCCAGCACTATCCGACGTCGGCGCCGCCACCGCCTTGGGCGGGTATCTATACGGTCGACGCGCCGGTCATGGCGGCGGATGGCCAATCGGCAACCGTGGCGATCAGTTGGGAGTGCAGCGGCCCCTGCGGCAGTGATACGGTCAGCCGCTACATCCGCGCGACCGGTGGCTGGCGGCGGGAAGGCAAACCCCGGGTCCTGCGGATGTACTGATCCCCCGCTCACCGCCCGCCGGGCGGAAGGTTCGTCTCCAGATAGCGGGTCATCAGCGAATAGAGGTGGATGCTGGTATTCTCGCCCTCATAGATGCCGTGGCTGCGGTCCGGGTAGGCCATCATCGTGAACGGCTTGTTGAAGTGGATCAGCCGGTCCACCAGCTGGTCTTGATTCTGGTAATGGACGTTATCGTCCAGCGTGCCGTGGATCAGCAGCAGATTGCCCTTCAGTCGCTCGGCGAAGGTGATCGGCGAGCCGTTCCTGTAGCCTTCCGCATTGTCCTGCGGCAGGCCCATGTAACGCTCCTGATAGATGGTGTCGTAGAGCTTCATGTCGGTCGGCCCCGCCACCGCGATGCCGGTCTTGTAGAGGTCCGGATAGCGGAACAGCGCATTCTGGGTCATCGCGCCGCCGCCGCTCCAGCCCCAGATGCTGATTCGGGCCGGGTCGATATAGGGGCGCGTGCTCAGCATCTTGCGCACGCCTGCCGCATAATCGGCGGAGGCGAGGATGCCGACCTGGCGATAGATGATCTTGCGCCAGTCATGGCCGCGCGGGGTGGCGGTGCCGCGTGGATCGAGGCTGGCGACCAGATAGTCCTTCTGCGCCAGCATCCGGTGCCACAGCCCTTGCGCCCCCGCCCAGCGATCCGCGACCGTCTGGCCCCAGGGTTCGCCATAGACGAAATACAGGATTGGATAGCGCTTGGCCGGGTCGAAGTGCGGCGGCTTGATGAGCCAGCCGTCGAGCTGCGTGCCGCCGCCGATATCGACGCGGAAGAACTCGGTGGCGGGCAGGCCGGTGTCCTTTACGACCTTGGCGAGCGGCGCATTGGCGGCGAGCGTCCGCAACGGTTGCTGGCGGGTCATGTCGAGCATGTCCGTGACCGGCGGCGCGTCGAAGCGCGAGACGGTGTGCAGCGCCCAATGCTCGCCCGGCGCTATGTCGTAGCTGTGCGTGCCGGGCTGGCCCGCCGGGGTCAGTCGCTCGACCTTCGGCGTGCCCGACAGGGTGGTGCGGTAGAGATAACGCTGCGTCGGATTGTCGGGCGAGGCGATGAACCAGGCATAGCCCGCCTTCTCGTCAACGTTCAGCAGCTCGACCACATCGAACTTGCCCGGCGTGCGCAGGGTCGCGCGGCCACTCGCGCGGTCGATGGTGTAGAGGTGACGCCATCCGTCCTGCTCCGACAGCCAGGTAAAGCTGCGCCCGCCGTTCAGCCATTCGGGGGCGGGATTGGCCTCGACCCAGGCGGCATCCTTTTCGACCATGATCGGCTTGACCGCGCCGGTCGCCGGATCGCCGAGCAGGACGTTGTACGTGTTCTGGAGCCGGTTGGACTGCTGGATGAACAGCGCGTCGGAGCCGCCCGCCCAGCTGATCTGCGGCACGTAATTCTGGCGCGGATCGCCCGTCAGCTTGAACCAGCGGGTCGCGCCATCGGCGACATCGATCACGCCGGTCGTCACCGCCGAATTGGTCGTCCCCGCCTTGGGATATTGCAGCGGGATCACTTGCGAATATTGGCCGCCGGTGTTCTTGATCATGTCGAAGGTGCCGACGCCCTTCGTATCGAAGCGCAGGAAGGCGATGCGCTGGGAATCCGGGCTCCACTCGAAGGCGCGATGGACGCCGAACTCTTCTTCATAGACCCAGTCGGCCAGGCCGTTGACGACATAATCGTCGCCGTCCCTGGTCAGCGCGGTCGCCGCGCCGCCCCCGATCGGCTCGACATAGATGTTGTTGCCCCGGACATAGGCGATGTGGCGGCTGTCCGGCGAGACCATCGCGTAGAGCAGGGTCGAGGGCGCGGCGTCGCCGCCGATCTTGTGCAGCCGCTTGGCGGTGGTGTCGTAAAGCCAGTAATCCGACAGCGCATTGGTTCGGCGGAAGCGCTTGCCATTGGTCTGGATCAGCAGCCAGCGACGGTCGGGCGACCATTCATAGCTGTCGATGCCAAGCGGCGCGCTCGCCCCAGGCGGGACCAGATCGGCGGCGGCGACCACGACCTGTCGCTGTCCGTCGGCGATCGCATAGCGGACGATGTCCTGTCCGCCCCTGGGCGCGTTCTCCAGCGCGAGGTAGCTTTCGCCGTCCTTGCCCCAGCGGCTGGCGCGAACGGACTCGGTGCGCACCGCTCCCGGGCCGAAAATCCCCTCGACCGACAAGGCACCGGAAGGCGCGGCGGGCGGCGTCGGGGCCGAGGCATCGGACGGCGGTGGCACGGGCACCGGCGTCTGGGCCATGAGCGGGGCCGCCAGAGCGACCCACGACAATGAAACCGAAAGTCCGTAATTCCGCCAGCACGACCGCATCGACCCACCCAATCCTCGATCTGAAGCATGGAAGCCTAACGGCAGCTCGCAAAATCGTATACTGAAATCTGCGTGAAGATCGGCCGTGATGGGATTAGGGCGTCGGCGGTGGCGATCACGAAGGGACGGGTCGGTTGATGGATGCAGGAATCGAGCATGTCGCGATTATCGGCGGCGGCTTTGCGGGCACGTTGCTGGCCATCAATCTGGTGCGGCATGGCGGCCCCCGCGCGACGCTGATCGAGCGGCGCGCCAATCAGCTGGCGCGGGGCGTCGCCTATAGCGCGGCGCATGCCGAGCATCTGCTGAACGTGCGGGCGGGCAATATGAGCGCGCTGCGCGACGATCCCGATCACTTCGTCCGCTGGCTGGTCGCGCGCGGGGCGGGGGATGCGAAGACCTTCGTACCGCGCCGCGTTTATGGCGACTATCTGCGCGACCTGTTGATGGAGACGATCGCAGCCGACCCGGCCCGGCTGACGCTGGCGAGCGGCGAGGTCGTCGCGCTCGAGCGGGTCGGGCAGGGCTATCGCCTCGAAATGACGGAGGGCGCCGGGGTGACGGCGGATGCGGTGGTGCTGGCGCTGGGCAACCTGCCGCCGCACACCCCGCCGGGGATCGATCCGGCGACGCTGGCGGACGGATGCTATCGCGAGGATCCCTGGGCGGGCGATATCGCCGAAGGGCTGGGCGAAGACGACCGGGTGCTGCTGGTCGGTAGCGGGCTGACCGCGATCGATGCGGCCTTGCTGCTGGATGCCAGTGGCTTTGGCGGGCGAACCATCGCCATCTCGCGCCGGGGCCTCGCCCCGCGCCGCCATGCCGAGACGCCGGTCATCCCTCTACGCGAACGGCCCGCCGCCAGCCTGTCGGCGCTGGTCCGGCATGTTCGCTGTGCGGCCCTGGAGCAGGGATGGCGCGGCGCGGTGGATGCGCTTCGTCCGGTGACGCAGATGATGTGGGGCGCGGCGGATGGCGCGACCCGGGCGCGGTTCCTGCGGCATGTGCGGCCCTATTGGGATGTTCACCGCCACCGCCTCGCGCCCTCGGTCGCCGACCGGGTGGAGGCGCTGGTCGAGGTGGGGCGGCTGTCGATCGCGGGCGGAAAGCTGGTGCGGGTGGAACCGGACGGGCAGGGGGCCGTCGTCCATTGGCGGCCGCGCGGGAGCGATACCGTCGAGACCTTGCGGGTCGCGCGGATCGTCAACTGCACCGGGCCGCAGGGCGACCTTCTTCGTTCGCGCGAGCCGCTGATCCAGCAGTTGATCGGCGAGGGGATGATCCGCCCGGACGCGCTGCGCATCGGGCTGGAGGTCGATGCGCAGAGCCATGTCGTGGCCGCGGATGGCGGAGTGGCCGAGCGACTCTATTGCATCGGTCCGATGACGCGCGGCGGATTGTGGGAAGTCGTCGCGGTGCCGGACCTGCGGCAGCAGAACTGGGAACTGGCACGGCGGCTGGCGCACGCACAATGGGTCGGCGGCGAGGGGCTCTGACCATTCCTCCCCGGAACGGGGAGGGGGACCGCCGCGAAGCGGTGGTGGAGGGGGTGGGCCTCAAGGGAGGCCCTTGCCGAAGCTCCCCTCCGTCAGCGCTTTGCGCTGCCACCTCCCCGTGCCGGGGAGGATCAGGCAGTCGCCCCGATCTTCTTCAGCCAATCCGCATGGCTCGGCATAGACTCCGCCATCTGCCCGATCGCGCTGGCCAGCTTGCCCACGAACCCCCGGCTCTGCGCCGGATCGGCATAGGCCAGTAGCGGGTCCAGTCCCTCGGGCATGTTGAACTGCCCGATATGCACCGCCGCCCAGCTGGCCGGGCCGAACAGGTCCATGTCGCGCGCGACCAGCCGCCCGCTTTCGCGAAAATGCGCGATCTTCATCGCCAGCGTATCGGGGATCGGCATGCCTGCGCATTCGCGCCATAGCGGTGCGTCCGTTCGCTCGGTCAGCTTATAGTGCAGGATCAGGAAGTCGCGGATCCGCTCATATTCGGTGATCGCGACACGATTATATTCCTCGATCCCGGCGGCGGCGAAGGCCCGCGTGGGGAAATAGGCGAGCAGCTTGGCGATGCCCGCCTGGATCAGGTGGATGCTGGTCGACTCCAGCGGCTCCATGAAGCCGCTCGACAGGCCGATGGCGACGACGTTGCGGTTCCACATCAGCTTGCGCCGCCCGGTGGTGAAGCGAAGGAAACGCGGATCGCCCAGCGCTTTGCCGTCCAGATTGGCCATCAGCGTCGCGGCGGCCTGATCGTCCGAGATATGGCGGCTGCAATAGACATAGCCATTGCCGGTCCGATGCTGGAGCGGAATGCGCCATTGCCATCCGGCCTCCCGCGCGGTCGAGCGGGTATAGGGCGTCAGCCCGTCGCCGCCGGTTTCGCACGGGGCCGCCACCGCACGGTCGCAGGGCAGCCAGTGCGTCCAGTCCTCATAGCCGGTGCCCAGCGCCTCTTCGATCAAGAGCCCGCGAAAACCCGAACAGTCGACGAACAGATCGCCTGCCAGTACCCGGCCATCGTCCAGCGTGACCGAGGCGACATGGCCGCGCGCGCCCTCCAGCGCGTGGCCCGAGATCTTCCCTTCGACCCGCACGACGCCGCGCGCCTCGGCATAGCGGCGCAGGAACCGCGCATAGAGCCCGGCATCGAAGTGATAGGCATAGTCGAAGGTCGAGGCCACGCTGCGCGGATCGGCCATGGGTTGGGCGAACCGCCCGCGCTGGCCCGCGCCCCAGGCCATCGACAGGTCGTCGAACGCGACGCCGCTGGCGGGGCCGCCCGCCGCCAGCCAATGCTGATGCACCGCGACCAGATCGAAGGATTTGCCGTGGGTGCCGAACGGGTGGAAATAGCGATGGCCTTCGCGTCCCCAGCCGATGAATTCGATGCCCAGCTTGAAGCTGCCCTTCGTCTCGCGCAGGAACTCCGCTTCGTCGATGCCCAGCGTCTGGTTGAACAGGCGGATCGGCGGGATGGTCGCTTCGCCGACGCCGACCGTGCCGATGGCGTCCGACTCGACCAGCGTGATCGACAGGCCACGCGGCATCGCATGGGCCAGCGCGGCGGCGGTCATCCAGCCCGCCGTACCGCCGCCGACGATCACGACCGACCGGATTGCTTCGGCGGACCTGTCGTTCATCATGCCATCCTCTCCATCATCCCCGATGCTGGCGGGGGCGCCCCTTGTCACGCCATATCATGCAAAGGTTTGCGATCCCATCCGGTCTCCTATGCTCTCGCCGCTGTGATTTTACGATCACACTGGACAAAAATTCCATGCAAAGGTTTGCATAATGCCATTGCAAACGATTGCTAGTGTGATACCCAGAATGCACGACATCCCGGACACCGGGGCGAATCAGGAGAGGGATATGACGACGAGCGTTCTGCGGTCCTGCGGATCGATGGCGGCCTTGGCAGTGGCGCTGGTCAGCGCACCGGCCTTTGCACAGACGGCGCAGGCTCCGACCCCGGCGACCCAGGAAGGGGCCACCCCCGACGCCGGTGCCTCCAGCGAAGACATCGTCGTCACCGCGACCAGCGGCGAGCGGTCGCGCTTCCGCAGCTCGATCTCTGTGTCGCAGGTCAGCCAGGAGGCGATCCAGAACTTCACGCCCCGTTCGACCGCCGAAATCCTGCGCAACATCCCCGGCCTTCAGCCCAGCGATACGGCAGGCCCGGGCGGCAACGCCAATATCGGCGTGCGCGGCATCCCGGTATCGACCGGCGGCTCCGAATATGTCTCGTTGCAGGAAGACGGCCTGCCCGACGTCCTGTTCGGCGACATCAACTTCGGCAATAACGACTATTGGCTGCGCTTCGACCAGAATATCAAGACGGTCGAGGCGGTGCGCGGCGGTTCGGCTTCGACCTTCGCCAGCCAGGCACCGGGCGCGGTCATCAACTTCATCAGCAAGACCGGCGACGTGGAAGGCGGCCAGATCGCCTATTCCAACGGCCTGGGCTTCCGCGAGCATCGTGTCGATTTCGACTATGGCGGCCCGATCGACGAGACGACGCGCTTCCATGTCGGCGGCTATGCGCGCAACGGCGGCGGCTACACCAACGAGAATTTCAACATCCTGCGCGGCTATCAGATCAAGGCGAACATCACCAAGGATCTGCCCGACAATCGCGGCTTCATTCGCCTGTATTTCAAGCGGTTGGACGAACAGGCTCCGACCAACACCACCACGCCGACGCTGGCCACGCTGGACGGCGACCGGGTGACCGGCTTCACCCCGCTGCCCAATTTCGACGGGCGGTCGGGGTCGGCCTACACGATCTACAACCGCAACTTCCAGTATCTGGACTATGACAATGGCGGCGTGAAGTCGGCTGAGGTGCAGGGCATCCACCCGCGCGTCACCGGCATCAGCGGTCAGGTCCATTACGACATCACCGACAATATCTCGCTGGACGACACGATCCGTTACCAGTGGATCAGCGGAAACTTCACGACCCAGTTCATCAACGTCCAGACGCGCACCGGCACCGGCGGCCTGATCGGTTCGACGGTGAATGGCCAGACGGTCGGCTCGATCCGCTATGCGGCGGGGCCAAATACCGGGCAGCTGTTCACGGGCGCCTATGTGAACAACAACCCGAACATCAACGTGTTCATGAAGAACATGGACAATTTTGCCAACAACCTGACGTTGAACGGTAAGTTCGATGTCGGTCCGGGCAAGGCGCGGCTGACCGCCGGTCTGTTCGTGATGCGGCAGAACATCGTCCAGGACTGGCATGTCAACCGCCAGTATAGCGAGCTGAACGGGAATAACGCCGCGCCGCTCGACCTGTTCTCGACCACGGGCACGCAGCTGACCGCCGCGGGCCAGGCGGGGTTCAACGACAATTGGGGCAGCTGCTGCGCGCGTCGCGTGGACCTGACCTATACCGATGTCGCGCCCTTCCTGCAGGCGGGTTACGAGGTCGGCGGGCTGAACCTCGACGCCTCGGTCCGTTATGACAGCGTGCATGGCGAGGGCACCGCGCAGGGCGGAGTCGCCGGTCCGACGACCCGCGTGACCGACGCGCTGGGCTCGGCGCTGATCCCCTCGCTGGTGCTCAGCCCGAACGTGGAGAAGATCAACTATACCGATGGCTATGTCAGCTGGTCGGTGGGCGCGCTCTATGCCTTTGACAGCAAGACCAGCGTCTTTGCCCGCGCCAGCCGTGGCGGTCGCTTCAACGCCGATCGTCGTGTCCTGTCGGGCAACTTCAACGCCGACGGCTCGCTGAACGCACAGGGGCAGGCGACGTCGGTCAACTTCCTCAACCAGCAGGAAATCGGCCTGAAGCAGCGCGGCGGCCTGTTCGGCGCGTCCTATTCGGTCGAAGTCACGGGCTTCCACTCGACCCTGACCGAGAATAATTACGACTTCACCCGGATCAACAATCCGGCGCCGAACAATAACCCGAATATCTCGAACGGCTATCGCTCCTACGGTATCGAGTTCACCAGCCGCGTGACCTATGGCGACTTCCACCTGGCGGTCGACGCGACCTATGCGAATTCGAAGATCACCAGCAGCGCGACGCCCGGCCTGGTCGGCAAAAAGCCCGGCGGTCTGCCCGACTTCCTGTTCGTGGTGTCGCCGTCCTATGACGCCGGTCCGATCGCGTTCGGCGTCAGCATGAACGGCCAGACCAGCACCAAGTCGGACGACTTCAACCTCTATACGATCAAGGGGTCGACCTTCTTCAACGGCTTCATCACCGTGCGGCCGATGGACAAGCTGGAGCTGGGCCTGAACGCCAACAATATCTTCGACAAGCTGGGCTTCCGTGGTGGCGGCGGCATCTTCCCGGTCCTGTCCTCGACGCAAGGGGTGTTCAACAACACCGCGCTCTATGGGCGCACGGTGACGGCCTCGGTCCGCTACCGCTTCTGATCCACTCCCCTTGGGGCGGGTGCCACTTGGCATCCGCCCCGTTTTTCGTTCAGGAGGACGGCCATGACCCAATCGGCTCCGCCCGCCCGAACCCTGAAGGACATTGCCCGGCTGGCGGGCGTGTCGCCCGGCACCGTCAGCCGCGCGCTGGCGGGCAAGAGCGTCGTCAATGCCGAGACGCGGGCAAGGATCGAGGCGCTGGCCGCCGAGCATAATTTCCAGATCAACCAGATGGCCCGCCGCCTGCGCGCACAGCGGACCGGCGTGATCGGCGTCGCCATTCCGCTGGGCCATGAGCGGCGGCAGCGGCTGTCCGATCCTTTCTTCATGTCGCTGCTCGGCCATCTGGCCGACGAACTGGCGGCGCGCGACCATGACGTGATGCTGTCGCGGATCATCCCGGACGATGATGACTGGTTGTCGCGCATCACCCGGTCGGGCATGGTCGATGGCGTGCTGCTGATCGGCCAGTCGGACCAACTGCCGGTGATCGAGGCGGTGGCCGAAACCTATCTGCCGCTCGTCGTCTGGGGCAGCACCATGCCCGGCCAGCACCACTGCGCGGTCGGCGTCGACAATCGGCTGGGCGGGCGGATGGCGGGCGAGCATCTGATCGCCACCGGCCGCCGTCGCATCGCCTTCATGGGCGAGGTCCGCACGCTGGAACTGGCGCAGCGCCATGCGGGGCTTTGCGAGGCGATGGCCGATGCCGGACTGCCGCCGCCCCAACAACTGGACGTGGCGCTCGCGCCCGAGCTGATGCCCGACCAGATCGAGGGCAATCTGGCGCGGTTGCAGGCCGAAGGGCAGGGGATCGACGGCATCGTCGCGGCGTCCGACATGATCGCGCTCGCGACGATGGCGGCGCTGGTCGCCGCAGGCCAGTCGGTGCCGGGCGATGTCGCGGTCACGGGCTTTGACGACCTGCCACTGGCCGAGCGCGCCATTCCCCGACTGACCACGATCCGGCAGGATCTGGAGGCGGGGGCCAGGGCGATGGTCGAGGCGTTGTTTACACGGCTGGAGGGGACCGCCGCGCCGGGGCTGGAAATGCCACCGCGCCTGATCGTCCGCGATTCCGCTTAGGAGCAGAAAACTTCGATTTTTGCGTATTGCTTCCCTCGCCCCTCACAGAGGGAAGAGGGTTGCGCAGACTTGGTCTTTGCGTGAGCAAAGGCTTAGTCGGAGCTGGGTGAGGGGTGGCGCGCAGAGCGCGCGCGAGCCAAAGGCTCGCTCAACCCTTCACCCAAGCTGCGCTAGCCAGCCAAGCTGGCAAGCTTCGCTAACCCTCTCCCCTATCCAGGGGAGAGGGAAGAAACAAAGGGTGTCAGGCCAGCGTCAGGCCGACATCCACATTACCGCGCGTGGCGTTCGAGTAGGGGCAGATCTGATGCGCGGCCTCGACCAGCTTCTCGGCCTCGGCGCGATCGATGCCGGGCAGGTCGACGGTCAGGTCGGCGGTGATGCCGAACCCGCCCGCTGCACGCGGACCGATGCCGACCTTGGCCGACACGGCGACGGCATCGGGAATCTTCACCTTCAGCTGCTGGCCTGCCACCTTCAGCGCGCCGATGAAGCAGGCCGAATAGCCCGCCGCGAACAGCTGTTCCGGATTGGTGCCGTCGCCGCCGGCGCCGCCCAGTTCCTTCGGCGTCGACAGCTTGACGTCGAGCGTGCCGTCCGGGGTGGCGGCATGGCCGTCACGACCGCCGGTGGCCCGCGCCTGGGTCTGATACTTCACGTCGATCGTCATGATGATGTCTCCGATACTATTTATCGCGATAAATATATGGGGTGGTGGAACGGACTTGTCCAGCGGTTCTTTTATCGTGATATGCATTTCGCTCTAAAGGGAGATGGCGAATGTCGGCCCCATGGCCGCTCGACGAACAGCTGTGCTTCGCGGTCTATGCCGCCAACATGGCGATCCAGCGCAGCTACAAGCCGATGCTCGACCAGCTCGGCCTGACCTATCCGCAATATCTGGCGCTGCATGTCCTGTGGGAGGAGGACGGGCGCACGATCGGTGCGATCGCGCAACGCCTGTCGCTGGAGTCCAGCACGGTCACGCCGCTGGTCAAGCGGCTTGAGGCCGCCGGGCTGCTGGTGCGCGAACGCGATCCGCACGACGAGCGGCAGGTGCGCGTCAGCCTGACCCCCGCCGGGCGCGAGATGCGCGACCGGTGCGGCTGCCTGGGCGAGGAACTGATCGCCCGGTCGGGGATGGAGGTCGATGACCTCAAGGCGCTGAAGGCCGAGGTTCACGCGCTGCGCCAGGCACTCGAACGGCGCGAGGGCGCGGCGGCGTGATCCTCTATGATCATCCGCTGTCCTCCTATGGGCAGAAGGTGAAGATCGTGCTCCGCGAAAAGGGCATCGCCTTTACATGCGTGCTGCCCGACGATTTCGGCACGGGGCGGCAGGATACCGAATTTGCCGCCGCCAATCCCCGGACCGAAGTCCCGGTGCTGATCGTCGAGGATGGACAGGCGATCTTCGATTCGACGATCATCCTCGACTATCTCGACGAACGCTGGCCGGGCTCGCCGCTGATGCCCCGCTATCCGCTTGTGCGCGCCCGCCAGCGCGAGGTCGAGGAGATTGCCGACGGCCCCTATGAGGCGGTGAACTGGGGCTATGGCGAAATCCTGTGGTTCCGCCGCGCCGAGGGTGCGCTGGCGGATGACATGCGCCATGTCGCGGCGACGGATACGCGGGTGCTTCAAGCGTGGCTGACGAAGCGATTGGGCGATGCGCCCTGGTTCGGCGGTGAGACGTTCGGGCGCGCCGATGCGGCGGTCGCGCCGATGGTCAACCGTTCGGTGCATTACGGGCTGGCGCCAGTGGCGGTATCGGCGCTGGCGTCATGGCATGAGCGGGTTTCGGCCCGGCCCGCGGTGGCCGAGACCTTTGCCGAGTTCGATGCGGCGGCGGCGCATATGGCGCAGGCCGCCGACCATTATCGCAGCGGCGGACGACGACGCGAATATCGCGACCACCGGCTGGAATGGATGATCCGCTCGGGCGGGGTGCCGGTGGTGCTGGACGGGTTGCGCGAGGATACGATCCGGTTCTCGTGGCCGGGTTGAGGTTCGGGGCTTGGCCTTCGACTTCGCTCAGGCTGAACGGCAATCAGTACCAAGCTCCAACGCCCCCAAACCCCGTTTAGAGTCGAAAACGATCAACTCTGCTCACCCCTCCCCTTCAGGGGAGGGGCCGGGGGTGGGGCGCTTCCGCAAGCGAAACGCCCATGGCGATGCCCCACCCCAACCCCTCCCCTGAAGGGGAGGGGCTAAAACCGTGCAATGCTGATCGCTTTCAACTCTAGCCTGAGCACAGTCGAAGGCCGGGGAATCCCCGGAGCGGGGTGGCTTTGCCTTGAATCCCACGAGCCCCTTTCGGGGGAGGGGGGCCATCTCATGCCATTCCGCTTTATGGCCTCTGGACCAGCGTAAACACCACCCCCGGCGCATCCCGCAGCGTCACGTACAGCACCCCATTCTGCATCGGCGGCACCGTCAACCGCGCCGCCGTGAACCCTGGCGGCACACTCACCGCTGCGCCCAGATCGGCACTCGCCGCCACCCGGTCGATCAGGAACAGGTCGCGCCCCGCCATCTGGCATCCGTCGGCGGCACAGGTGATCGCATCGATCCCCGGCAGCCGCACCAGCGTGGCGAGCGGACTCCAGTCGCCCTTGATGCCCCCGCGCACCACCCGGTAGCGTAAGGCCCCCGCCGCCGCCGGACCCAGCCGTGCCGGATCGAGTGTCGCGACAGCGATGTCGGGCGAGGACAGCCGCACGTCGTGTCCGCCCTCCAGCGTCACCGACGCGCTGCCATCCGCTGTGCCGACCTCGATCGCGTCGGTCGGGGCCAGCCGGGTGCCTTCGCCTGCCCGAACCGAGAAGGTCAGGCGGCTATTGTCGGGCAGGATCGTCTCGTCCTTGGTGGCCAGCGTCACCGCGCCCGCCGCCGCCTTGGGGGTCAGGCTGCGCGCGATCAGCGTCGCGGCGGGGCGGGGCGGGGCGGTGGTGATCGGCACCGACAGGGTGCGCCCATCGGTCAGCCGGACTTTTGCGCTCGTGCCCGAGGGCTGGCGACCATCGGCGGCGGTGACGACCAGCCGGTCGGTATCGCCCTCACGCGTAAGGCCGTCGGGCGAGAGACGGACGTCACCGATCTCGGCCCCGGCAATCTCGTCCAGCCGCTGTCCGGTCAGCGTCGCGAAGCGGTCTCCCCTGGCCAGCGTCACGGTGTCGATCCGGCTGGCCGGTGAAAAGGCGCGCAAGCCGACCGTGCGCGGCGCGGCGTCCCCGATCTGCTGGACCTCCAGCGTCACGTCGCCCGCCCGCGCCGCTTTCAACGGCAGGGTGACGGTGATCCCGTCCGCGCCGCGCAAGGTGAAGGGCACCGACTGCGGGGCGGCCGAGCCGCTGCGCATCGTCACGCCGGTCACGCAGGCGGCGGCCGGGCCGGTCAGCGCGACGCTGTTGTCACGCCCGACGACCAGGCTCTGTCCGCTGTCGTCCGTGCGCCACTCCCCGCTGCCCGGGAATTGCAGGGTGAAGTTCGGCCCCTCGAAACTGTCGAAGCCCCATTCGCCGTGCAGCTTGGCGGACACCTTGCCGGACAAGGCGCCCGAAGGCAGCGGATCGGTCAGGACATAACCCCCGCGATCGGCGCGCGCGCGGACGGGCAGGTCGAGCCGCTTGCCGTCGGCGGCGGTGATCGACACCATCATGTTGCGCGCGAACGCGGTCGAGTAAATCAGCGGCGCACCCTCGACCGGCAGGACCAGGCCCGGCCGCGCCCCGCAGAGCGGGACGTCGCCGGTGACGCGCAGACGCGGCGGACTGGCCGCGTCGATGGCGGGCATGGCGGCGACCAGCACCGATTTGGGCTTGGCGAAGGAGGGCGCGGCGTTGAGCAGCAGCGCCATCCGGTCGCCGTCGCGCGTCGCCAATGTGGGCAGATAGCCGAATTGCGGATTGCCGAACGCGCCGAACACCCGCGCAATGTCGCGGACCACGGCGATATAGGGGCTGTAATAGCCCAGTCCGGCTTCGCGCGTATAGCTGACCTGCAAGGCCAGATCGGTCGGCGCGCCGATCAGCGTGTCGGTCATCGAGCTGCTATGGATGTCGGCCAGTACCAGATTTTCCTGGTTTTCGAGCAGACAGGCGGCCTGCAACTCGATCACCTTGGCCAGGCAGTCGGGGTTCAGCTTGATCGCCAGGCTGTTGGACAGGGCGGGCGCGAGGGTGCGCAGAAACTCGGGGTGGCTGTTCTCCTGCGCGCGGATCGCCGCGACAAAGGCGTTCAGCCGCGAACGGTCGAGCGAGGCCTGGTTCAGGTCCTGCACCGCGCGGACGAACTCGCCCGGCCGGTCGCGCACCGCATCGACGATGGTGCCCGATGCGCCACCCGTCTCCGGCACCAGGAACAGCGCCATCTGCCGTGCGCCCTTGGGCACGGTCAGGGTCAGGCGGCGGTCCTTGTCCTTGGGCTTCCAGGTCTCGGCCGACTTCACCCAGTCCTTGGGCGGCGGATTGGTCGCGCCGCTCAGGAAGGCGGAGAAGAGGATGTAATGCGCCCGCTGGTCGCGCGGCAGGTCCGCCTCGATCGTCAGCCGGTCGCCGGTGGCGAGGTTGGGCACCTCGGCGATGGGCAGTGTGCGGTCGCCGCGCGTGACGGAAATACGCAAGGCTGGCCCCGGCAGGTCGAAGGGCGCGGGGTCCGCGGCGCATAGCGGGCTTTCGACCAGGGCGGCCGCCGCGAGCGCCACCGCCATCAGCGGGCGCGGAAAGGGAAGGCGAGGGAGCATGGCAGGACTTAAGGCGCAGTCGGCGGCAGGGATCAAGCCATTCGCGGCAGATGACATGCGGGCGTCACGTTGCAAATCCTCCCCGCTTACGGGGAGGGGGACCATGCGCAGCATGGTGGAGGGGGCGTGCAGCACATGATGCGCCTCGCGAAGATCCCCCTCCGTCAGCCCTTCAGGCTGCCACCTCGCCCTTGCAGGGGAGGACAAGTTTCAGCCCAGCTTGTCCGCCGTCTTCGTCTCGAAATCACTGGCGTCATGGCGTTCGCGCAGCTGCTCGGACGGCTCGCCGAAGGTGCGGTTGACCATCCGTCCCCGCTTCACCGCCGGTCGGGCGGCCATCTCGCGCGCCCAGCGCAGGACATGGGGGTATTCCTGAACCTGAAGAAACTCGGCGGCGTTGTAGAGATCACCCAGCACCAACTGCCCGTACCAAGGCCAGATCGCCATGTCGGCGATGCTGTATTCGTCGCCCGCTACGAAGGCGTTATGCTCCAGCTGGCGGTTGAGCACGTCGAGCTGGCGCTTGGCCTCCATCGCATAGCGGTTGATCGCATATTCGATCTTCACCGGCGCATAGGCATAGAAATGGCCGAAGCCGCCGCCCAGGAACGGCGCGCTGCCCATCTGCCAGAACAGCCAGGACAGGACTCGCGCCTTGGCCGCCGGTTCGGTCGGCAGGAACGCGCCGAAGCTTTCCGCCAGATGGGTCATGATCGCGCCGGACTCGAAGATGGCGAGCGGCTCGGCCCCCCGCCGGTCGACCAGCGCCGGAATCTTGGAATTGGGATTGACCGCGACGAAGCCGCTGCCGAACTGGTCGCCATCGGCGATGCTGATCAGCCAGGCGTCATATTCCGCCCCCGCATGACCGGCGGCGAGCAGTTCCTCCAGCAGGATGGTGACCTTCACCCCGTTGGGCGTGCCCATCGAATAGAGCTGGAGCGGATGCTCACCGACCGGCAGGTCCTTGTCATGCGTCGCCCCGGCGACGGGACGATTGATGGCGGCGAAGCGCCCGCCGCTCTCCTTGTCCCAGGTCCAGATGGCAGGCGGGGTATAGGCGTCGTCGCTCATGGCTCTTGGCTCCAGCTTTGTCCGGCGCGGGAGATGGGCGGCGGCGATGGCAAAAACAACCGCGACCGTGCCTTTTATTTCGCTGGCGGAACGGGCAGGTCGCGGCGGACGTACAGCATTTCATGCCGCTCCTCGCGCGGGACCGCCATGACCAGCCGATAGTCGCGTGCCAAAGCGCCGGAGACCTGGGCCTGGGTCGCGGCATTCCAGGGCGAGAAGGGATCGTCGAGCGTCACGATGGCGGGCGGACGCCGGGCGAGGATGCGGGCGACCTCGGCGCTTTCGTCGATCCCGATCGCGCCGCGCTCCGCCTCATAGGCCAGCGAGGAGGGAAAGGCGTAAGCGGTCGGAATGCAGCCGCCCGACAGATGGTAAAGGCTGGAGTCGCCCGCAAAGACATAAGGGCATTCGCGCCCGTCCACCGCCGCCATCGCCTTCGCCATGCGGCGGATGCCGTCGCCCTCGCCCGGGTCGTTGGTGGCGGAGTGGAAGACGAACAGCGCGGCCCCGATCGTGAACACCGCAACCACCGCCTTTCGGCTGAGCGCAAAGGCCGGGGCGGCGGCGAGCGCCAGCGGGGCGACCAGCGGCAGGGCATAATGGTCGAAAAATGCCCCGATCATCGCAAAGGCAACCAGTGCGAAGCCCAGCCAGATGCGGGTCAGCGTCAGCGCCGGATGCTTCGGCCCCTGGCGCCAGCTATAGAGCGCACAGGCGATCAGCGGCAGCAACTGCCCGCCGATCCCGGCAAGCCGCCCGATGATCTTGGCCGCGGGATAGCCGCGCCGCAGCGTGATCGAGGTGAAATTGGCGAACCAGAAGGCGTCGAATGCCGCTGTATCCCCAAGCCAGAAATACAGCACGACCAGCGCGGTGGGCAGCAGCCCGAGCACCATCCAGGCCAGTGCCGCCAGCACCACAACCACGACGCCCGCCCGCGCCCGCCAGAGATACCAGAGATGCGCAAGGCCGAAAAACGCCCCCTCGACCAGCGGGGTATATTTGATCTGGATCGCGATGCCCGCCAGCAGACAGGCGATGGCGCCGCTGACGATGATCGCGCCGACCGCCCGCCGCTCGGCCAGGCGCGGCAGTTCCAGCGTCAGCACCGCAGCGGCGGTCATCGCCAGATTGTAGAAGACCGGCGACTGGCCGCTTCCCCCGCTGAGCAGCGGCAGCCACAGGATATAGGCGGCCCCCGCCGCCAGTCCCGCCGGAAAGCCTAGCCCCATGCGCCGCGCAGCCAGCCAGACGAGCCAGCCGGTAGCCGCGGTGCAGGCCGCGCCGACCAGCTGATAGGCGAGGAACCCGTCACCCGGCAGCAGGCGGAAGCTGGCGAACAACAGGAACAGCCCCGGCGGCTTGCGGTCCCACAGATCGACATAGAGCCGTGCGCCGTGCAGGATGCGATCGCCGACCAGCAGATAATATTGCTCGTCGACATGGGCGACCGGATTGCCGAAGTCGCGCATCCGGGTCAGCACGGCAAAGGCCAGCAGGACCAGCGCCGCGCCGATCGGCCGGTTCAGGTACAGATTGAACCTAAGCGGCATCGAAAAAGCCGGGCGGGCGGGCGTCATTTCCGTCATCTCGAACCCTGTTGGAGAATGGGCGACGGGCGAAACGAAACCCCACGGATCCGCCCGGTGCGGCTCGCCCATGTCATCGACACCGGGGCCTTCGCAAAGAAAATCGACATGGTTCCCGGCCGAGTGAAAATATTTTCAGCCACCATGTCCGGTTTGGTGGGGATTGCTCCGTCTTAGCCATGAACATCTCTGGCTGCGGCGCTGGCCGCCGCCGGGCGGGGGCTTCGGCAACCGGGTGACTTGGTCGTTTTAAGGGCGGGGTGGGGTAATGCTGCTCGATGCGGAAGGCGCGGCTTGGCGGAATGCCAAAGCCTGGGCTCAGGCGGGGAAGACGGAACGGACGGGCGCCTATGTCGCGCCGTGCTGGACCGTGGTCGTGCCCTTTTTCAACGAAGAGCGCGATCTGGCGGCCACGCTGGAGAGCCTGGCGGCGCAGACGGTGCGGTTCCGTCTCGTGCTGGTCGACAATGGCTCGCTCGACGCCAGCGCGCGGGTGGCGACCGACACCTGCGAGCGGCTGGGGCTCGATCATATCCTGTTGCACCAGGGCCTGCCCGGCAAGATCAACGCGCTGCACCTCGGCCTCGACCATGTGCATACGCGCTTCGTCGCGACCTGCGATGCCGACACTTATTATCCGGCCGATTATCTGGCGCAGGCGCAAGCCCTGCTGGAGCGGCCGGGCTGCGTCGTCGCCGGGGCCTATTTCATCGCCCCCCAGGACGGGGAAGCGGAGCGTCGTCGCGAGTCCGCCGCGATCCGGCTGGCGGCGCGCTTCCTGCCGCGCCAGTGCCATGCGGGCGGGGCGGGCCAGGCCTTTCGCACCGAGGCGCTGAAGGCGGCGGGCGGGTTCGACGCGCGCCGCTGGAATTACGTGCTGGAGGATCATGAGGTCATCCACCGCGTCATGCGCCACGGCACCATGGCCTATGCCGATGGCTTCTGGTGCGTCCCGTCCGACCGCGAGCGCGACCGGGAGTCGATCCGCTGGACGCTGACCGAGCGGCTGGTCTACAGCGTGGCCGCGCCGTTTGCGGGGGACTGGTTCTTCTACGATTTCCTTGCGAAGCGACTGCGCGCGCGGCGGCTCACGACCGAGCGGATGCGCGAGCGGGCCTATCAGCAACTGGCGGGGGTCGTGGGTGAACCGGCTTATTCTCTGCGCTGACGATTTCGCCTTTTCCACCGACGACAGTCTGGTCATTGCCGAGCTGTTGCGCTCGGGAAAACTGAACGCGACGAGCTGCATGACCCTCCGTCCGAACTGGATGGAGGACAGCGTGATGCTGCGTTCGGTGCCGGAGAGCGCGCAGATCGGCCTGCACCTGACCCTGACCGAAGAAGCGCCGATCCACCCCAATGGCTTTACCCATGACGGGGTGATGCCGGGGATCGATCCATTGACGCGACTGGCGTCGCGCGGGCAGCTCGACCCGGCCGAGATCACCCGCGAGGTCGAGGCGCAGTTCGACCGTTTCGAGGCGGCGATGGGCCGTCCGCCCGCCTTTGTCGACGGGCATCAGCATTCGCACGCGCTGCCCGGCGTTCGCCCGATCGTGCTGGCGATCACCCGGCGGCGCGCGCCCGACGCGTGGGTGCGTACCTGCGAAGACCGGCTGATCGGCTTGCTGGGGCGGCCCTGGCGCGGCAAAGCGATCGGCAGCGCCTATCATTCGCGCGGCCTGACCCGCGCGGTGGAAGCGGCGGGCCTGCATTGCAACGAGGGGTTTGCCGGGCATTACGGGTTCGACGGGCGCTTTGCCGAGGCACTGCCGCGCTTTCTGGACCATGGCGGGGCGGAGCATCTGGTGATGTGCCATCCCGGTGCGGGCAAGCGGGCGGGCGACGTGATCGCGGCGGCGCGGCGCGACGAAGCCGATGTCTTGCGCGCCGTTTCGGTGTCTGACATGGCGGCGCAACGCGGGCTGGCCTTCGCCGCCTGACACGAGGGCGGTCTTTGGGTAATCAGGGTCTGGAAGGCCGGTTCATGGAGGCGCGCCCGCTGCTGCGTCGCCTGCTCGCCGCCCGGCTCGGCTCGCCCGACGAAGCGGAGGATGCGCTTCAGGACCTGTGGCTGCGCGTATCGGGGCTGGACGCCGGACAGATCGAGCAGCCCATTCCCTTTCTCTGCCGCATGGCGACCAATCTGGCGACCGACCGCCGCATTGCCGCCGCCCGGCGCGGCGTGCGGGAGGGGGCGTGGGAAGAGGTCCAGCCGCAATCCGCCGAATATGCCGATCCCGAACGGATCGCATCTGGCCGCAGCGAGCTGGCCCAGGCCCATGCGATGATCGCCCGGATGCCCGACCGGATGCGCGAGGCCTTTACCCTGTTCCGCTTCGAGGAACGGCCGCAGCGCGACATTGCCGAACGGATGGGCATCACCGTCAGCGCCGTCGAAAAGCTGCTCCGCCGCGCCTATCAATTTTTGCAAGAAAATCGTGAATTGGAGGGTGCGGATCAGGCGTGTCGGCGTCGTCCTGACAGTGGAAGGAGCGGGGACGAGTGACGCGGGAGGAACAGGCGATCGACTGGCACGTCCGGCAGCGCGACATGAGCGCGGCCGAATGGGATGCCTTTGCGACCTGGCTGGAGGACAGCCCGGCCAATGCGCGCGCCTATGACGCGGTGGCGATGGCCGATGCCTTGCTGGTCGCCCCGGTGGCCGAACCGGAACCCGTCATCGCCGAGCCGCCGCTGGCGGCTCCGGTCGCTGCCAACGACAACAGGGGGTGGGGTCGTTGGTGGTTGATCGGCGGCGTCGCGGCCGCCGTCGCTCTGATCGCGGGGCCGGTGCTGATGCAGGCGCACCCCGACATCCGGGTCGAACAGACCCGGCCGGGCGAGACGCGGGTCATTGCCCTGAACGACGGCACGCAGGTCGAACTGGCGGGGGGATCGCGGCTTCGGCTCGACCGCAACGACATGCGGGTCGCGACGCTGGAGAGCGGACAGGCGCTGTTCCGCGTTCGGCACGACGCCTCCGCTCCTTTCGAACTCCGCTCCGGCGACGTTGCCATCCGCGATGTGGGGACCGTGTTCAACGTCCGGCGTGAGGGGGCTCGGCTGGATGTGACGGTCGCGGAAGGGGCGGTGGCGTTCGCACCCCGTGGGCAGACGGTGCAGTTGACCGCCGGGCAGGGGGCACGGCTGGACGAGGCGCGGGGCAGCCTGCGTCGCGTGCAGGTCGATCCGGCGATGGTCGGCGGCTGGCGTCGCGGCCTGCTGGATCTGGACGGCGATACGGTCGACACGATTGCTGCACGATTGCAATCCGCCTATGGCATGCGCATCGCGGTGGAGGGGCCGTTGGCGAAACGCAGCGTCACCGGGCTGGTCCGGGTGACGGGCGACGCCAGCCGGGACGTTCCACGTCTTGCGAAGCTGATCGGAGCGGAGTGGCGCCAGAGCGGTGGGGACTGGATTTTGCGGGCGTCGGACGGGGTTCATTGAACGCGGCCTGTTGGTCGCGACTGCCCTTGCCTTGCCCGTCGCCGGTCGGGCGCAGAGCATCGGTGCAGCGGCACCCGGTCGGATCGTCCTGGCCCCGGCGCGGCTCGATTTCGCGCTGCGCGAACTGGCGCGGCAGGGTGGCATCACCGTCGTCGCCACCGATCCCCGCCTGGGGGAGGTCCGCACCCGCGCGCTGACCACCGGCGCGCCGCCCGCCAGAGCCTTGGCGCAATTGCTGCGCGGGACCGGCTATCGTGCCATCGCGATCGATGCCGTCAGCTTCCGTATCGTCGGATCGCCGCGTCCCCCATCCGCCAGCCGTCCTCCGCCCGCCGCTCCGCCGCCTGTCGGCCGGACCGGCGACATCATCGTGACTGCCAGCAAGCAGGGCACCGAGCTGGCCCGCTATCCGGGCAGCGTATCGGTGATCGGGCGCGGCGTTGCGCTGCCCAACGGATCGATCGACCTCAGCGATGTCGCAGGCCAGACGCCGATCCTTCAGACCACCGCGCTGGGGCCGGGGCGCAACAAGCTGTTCATCCGGGGCATTGCCGACAGCAGCTTCAACGGTGCGACCGAGTCCACCGCCAGCCTGTATCTCGACGAAGTGCAGATTGCCTTTGCCGGACCCGATCCGGGGCTGAAACTCTACGATATCGGTGAGGTCGAGATTGCCGAAGGGCCGCAGGGCGCGCTGCACGGCTCGGGTGCGATCGGCGGCATCATTCGCCTGACCTCCAACCCGGTCTCGCTGACCCGCGACGGCGGACGGATCGAATGGGGTGGCGCGCTGACCGGGGGCGGGGCGGCGAGCAACGACGTGGCGGCGGTCGCCAACAAGGTGCTGCTGGCGAATACGCTGGGCGTCCGGCTGGTCGGCTATCACGCGGTCGATGGCGGCTATATCGACAATCTGCGGACCGGCGCGCGCAACATCAACCGGGTCCTGACCAGCGGTTTGCGCGGCACGCTGGCCTGGAATGTCGGGGGCGGCTGGCACGCCGAGCTGGGCGGCGGCACCCAGTCGATCGTGTCGCGCGACGCACAATATGTGCTTGGCGAGGATGTGCTGGCCAGCCGCTCGGCGATCGCCCAGCCATTCTGGAGCGATATGCGGTTCGGGCGGCTGCTCCTGTCCAAACACTGGGCAAGCGGGCTGCAATTCGTCTCGGCCTCGGGCCTGGTGAAAGGCGCGTCGTTCGAGCAGTTCGACGCCAGCACCATCCTGCCGCGCGGATCCTATCAGCTGAACAGCGGCAAGACCCTGTTCTCGCACGAAAGCCGTGTGTCGCGACGGCTGCCCGGCGGCGGGTCCTGGGTGGTCGGCATCAATTTCGTGTCGGACCAGTCGGTGATGGGGCGGTCACTGACCCTGCGGCAGGGGGTGCGGCCGGTGATCGGCGTGACCAACGTCACGCGCAGCGGTGCCGTGTTCGGCGAGGCGACCCAGCCCGTAACCGGCCGCCTGTGGCTGACGCTGGGCGGGCGCGTGACCGCCGCGCGGGTCGACGGCGAACCGTCGATCACGCCGCGATCCAGGAATTTCGTACGAGGGCGGTCGACCACGCGGGTCGATCCGACCTTCGGATTTTCCTGGGCGCTGGGCGGTGACTGGACCGCGTTCGGGCGGTATCAGTCCGGCTTCCGCACCGGCGGCCTGGCCGTCGCGGCAGGCGTCGGGCGGGTCGCGAACTTCGAGGCGGACTCGATCCAGATGGTCGAGGCGGGCCTGCGCCATGTGCGTCGCGGCGCGACCGGACTGTCGGCCTCGGTCAGCCTGTCGCACGCGCGCTGGAAGGCGATCCAGGCCGATCTGCTCAACCGGTCGGGGCAGCCGGTGACGAGCAATATCGGCGACGCCCGCGTCGACGCGCTGGAGGGCTGGATCGAATGGGTGCCGCAGCGCGACTGGCACCTGACCGCGGCGATGTTCGTGACCGACAACGAGGTCACGGGTTCGACCGCCGCGCTCAGCCGCGCCAGCAACCACCGCCTGCCGGAGACGCCCAGCATCTCGGCCCGGCTGGGGCTGGTCCGCAATGTCTCGCTGGGCCGCGATACGGTGCTGTCGACGCGCGGGGAGCTGGCCTTTGTGGGACCGTCGGTGCTGGGCGTCGGTGACATGTTCGACGTGCGGCAGGGCGGTTACGGTGTCGCCAATCTGGGACTGACCGCACGGCGGGGCGGCTATGCTCTGGCGCTGACGCTCGACAATCTGCTCGACGAGCGGGGCAATCGCTTCGCCTATGGCAATCCGTTCCTGCTGGGGCGGCGCAATGTCTCGACGCCGCTGCGTCCGCGCACCGTGGGGGTCAGGCTGAGCGCGGATTTCTGAACGCCGTGCGGCCATAGGCGGCAAGGCCCGCCAGCACATGGCGCAGACGAAAGGCGTGGAAATGCCGGATCGTCGGCACCGGCCCGGCAAAGCGCTCGCGCAGGTTGCGGACGTCCGCCGCCAGCCAGCGGCGGACCCGGCTGTCGGTCATGACATGCTTGGCGTAAAGCGCTCCGTCGCCAAAGCCGTATCCCGCGAGAAGCGCGACGGCTTCGTCCTCCCGGCGGCGGCCATGATGGTGGTCGACCACGAAGCCGGGGTCATAGCGGATCGACAGGTCCAGCGCCTGCGCGCGCAGCAGGAAGTCGGTATCCTCGGCGGCGCGGAATGGCGCACCCGCCCCGAAGCGTTCGTCGAACGGCCCGACCATGCGCCCGACATCGGCAGTGAAGGCCAGGTTGGCGCCCATGACGAAGCCGCCGGGAAAGCTGCCCGGCTCGGCGATCATCGGATGATCCTCCAGCTTGACGGTCAGCAGCAGGTCGGCGGGGTCGCCGCGCAGGATACGCCCCCCGATGATGACGGGGGCGGGCTGCCCCGCAAAGGCCCGGGCCGCTTGCGCGAAATAATCGGGGTGCAGTACGCAGTCATCGTCGGTCATCGCGACGATCCGCCCCCGCGCCGCCCGAAGCGCCCGGTTGCGGGCGCGGGCTAGGCCGGGCAGCGGTTCCGACAGCAAACGCACGGGAAAGGGCCTGTCTATCGCCCAGTGCCGGATCACCGCCGCCGTGGCATCGGTCGAGCCATTGTCGACCAGGATCAGTTCGACGGCGCCGCTGCCCGGATGCCGGGCGGCGGCATCGACCGAGGCGAGCGTGGCGGCGAGACTGCGGCAGCGGTTGCGGGTGCAGATCAGCAGGCTGATATCGATCATCCCGCGATCATCTCCGCCGCCTCCTGCGAAGACCGGGCCTGTCGGACGAGCGGGCTTTCCGCCGTCCACGCGCTCCTATAGGCGCCGAGCTTGCCATAGTCATTGTCCAGCACGACGTGGCGGACGCCGAGCAGCAGGGCCAGGATATGGCCGTGCAGGCGATCGGTGACGATCCGCTCCCCGCGGGCGAGCAGCTTCAGCCCGCGTTCGACGCGCTCCCGTGCCCGCTCGGTCGGAGCGGACGCCGCCACCGGCGGTTCGTCGAGCCAGTCCAAGGCGACCGTATCAGGCAGGCTCAACAACGGCGTGTCGTCACGCGCCGCGCGTTCGGCGTCGGAGCGGAGCAGCATCAGCGCGCGGCAATCCGCCGAAACCGGTCGCTCGATGCGGCCCAGGCCGAAGGCGGAGTCGGGGGCGAGCGTACTGGGGCAATGGAAATGGCGGCGGGCCAGATCGAGGCTTGCCGTGTCGCGGACATACAGATGAAAGTCCGGATGCCTGTCCACCAGCGCGGCGAAGCGGTCGCGATGGGCTGGGTCGCGAAAGTGGATCGACTGGGGCAGCTGGACGATCCGGCGATCGGGAAAGCGTTCGATCAGCTGTTCGCGAAACTGCTGGTGATGCGGCCAGATGTCGCCGAGATTCCCGCCGCCATGGATCAGGATCGGCCCGGTGGGGCAGGCGGCGCGGAAGGCCGTTTCGTCGAAATCGTCCCAGCGGCAGATATAGGCCGAATCACCCGCGCCGACCGCGTGAAACAGCGCGATCTCCCCCAACCAGATCGCGCTGTCCCCCACATTGGGATGGTCGGGGAAATCGACCAGCGCATAGGGCTCTCCCGGCGTGATATGGCGGCGATACAGGTCGAGCAGTGCCTCTCTCTGGCCTGCGATCACATCATCCTCGCTCACGCCGCGATGGCACTCGGCAAGGCGCTCCGGACGCTGGCATAAAGCGCCTCGCAACGGTCGAGCCAGAGGTCGCGGGCGAAATGCGCCTCCACCCGGCGACGGGCGGTGTGGCGCGGAATGGCCATGGCCCGGATCAAGGCGTCGGCCAGCGCGGTGACATCCCCGGCCGGGGCGATGCATCCGGCCTCGCCCACGACTTCGCGCGCCGCGCCCGCATCGAATGCGGCGACGGGCAGGCCGCACGCCATCGCCTCGATCGCGACCAGTCCGAACGGCTCGTCCCAGCAGGGGGTGAAGAGGAACACCGATGCGCGGCCCAGTTCCCGCGCCAGGCCCGTGCCGTCGAGATGCCCGCCATAACGGATGCCGCCGCCCAGCAGCGGCTCGACCTCGGCGGCGAAATAGTCCGGGTCCTCGACCGCGCCGAACAGGGTCAGTGCGACGCCCGCTTCCTGCGCGGCGCGGATGGCGAGATGCGTGCCCTTGTTGGGGGTGATCCGCCCGCACCACACCGCTTCGCCATTGCCCTGCTTGGCAAAGGGCCATGCGGCCGGGTCGATGGCATTGTGCAGGACCGAGGCCTCGGGCGGCGCGCCGTTCGGCCACCAGGCCTGCAACTGGCGGGCGGAGGTGACGGTCAGCCTGTGGGTCGGGCTGGGGCTGATCGACACGAAATGATGGAGCGCGTCATAGGGCGGCACATGTAGCGAGGTGACGGTCGGGACCTGCGCGGTCCGGCGCTGCTCCAGCGGGAAGCGGTGCAGGCTGTTGTTATGCACCACGTCGAACCCGCCCCGCGCGATTCGATCGCAGGCGGCGGCATAGCCCGCATCGACATGCGCGATCAGCTCGGGCTTGCCGCGATGCTCGGCCCAGGGAAAGACGGCTTCGTAATGGACCGGCAGGACCGGATCGAGGGTGAAGCGCGGGTCGCTGTCGCCACTGGCGAACAGCACCACCTCATGTCCGCGCGCCGCCAGCCCCTCGGCCAGATACCAGCCATGCGCTTCCATGCCGCCCAGGAAAGGCTGGCGGATGGGCTGGCGGACATGGGCGAGAAGGGCGATCCTCATGCCGCGACCCGGGCAGCCTCGCGCTCCTCCAGCAGACGGATGACGCTGGCCGTATTGGCATAGGGCTGGTGGCTCTGCTGCCCGGTCAGGGCGAGGTCGTTCTCATCGGGGCGGCGCAGTATCTGGATGGGGCGGCCGGGCGTATCGTCGATCAGGCCCATCAGGCGAAAAGCGTGCAGCCAATGGCCCATGGTGCGGTATCCCCATTTCGCCTCGAACAGCTCGGCATTGCGGACCACGCTGTCGATATGATGGACCGGCGGCATGTGGTGCGGGTGATATTGATGATAGGCCAGCCCGCCCTTGATCCAGGCGATCGGCACGCCCGCCTTGTCCACCACCTTGCCGAAATCGGTATCCTCGCCGCCATAGCCCGCATAGCGCTCGTCGAACCCGCCGGTCTTGAGGAAGGTGTCGCGCCGCATCGCGAAGTTGAGCGACCAGAAGCAGCGATAATCCTCGCACCGCTCGATGCCGTGAGGCGGCGGCCCGCGCCGGTCGGAGTGGCGGACCGCCACCCCGGCGAAATCCTCGTACCGCCATTCGCCCGCCGTCGCGCCGCCGGGCAGGTACATGACCTCGCCCATCAACAGCCCGTCTTCCTGATCCAGGTAGCGATCATAATCGGCCAGCAGGTCGGGGGTCGGGATGCAGTCCATGTCGAGGAAGACCAGCTTGTCACCGACCGCCGCCTTCGCTGCCATGTTGCGCGCGGTCGCCAGCGGCAGGCGCGGGCCGGACACCATCATCTGGCGGATGGGGAAGGGCGCGTCCGGCAGGTCATAGGGCGTGTCCTGAATGACCGCGACGATCAGCTCGGCAGGCCGCATCGTCTGGCGGGTCAGGCCGATCACGACATTGCGCAGATGTTCGGGGCGGCCCCCGGCGAGCGTGACGACCGAGATCATGAATGGGCTCCGGTGGATTGGGTCAGGGAAGATGGGTTCATATCGATCGGCCAGAGCCGCGTGGACAGCGCCTCCAGCCAGTCGGCAGCGGCCTGGGCGGGCGCGTCGGCGATCATCGCGCGCTGCAGGACGGGGCAGTGCTGGCCGAGGGTCTCGGTCAGCGCCGCATTCCAGGCCTGGGCCGAGGAGGGGAGATGCGGACGGACACAGGCCACGCCGGCCGTGGCCAGCGCCTCCGCCTTGCGATGCTGTTCGTCGAAATACCGCCATTCGGGAATGGCGAGCCAGGGCCGGGCAGCGGCCAATATCTGCTGGCAGGTGGTGTTGCCGGTCGAGGCGATGACGAGGTCGGCGGCGGCGACATGGTCCGCCGGATTGTCGACCCAGCCGCGATGCTCGATATTGGCGGGCTCGGTGGCATGCCAGTCGCGCGCGACCGGGCCGATGGTGATCCAGCGCGCACCGGGGCGGCTGCGTGCCCCGACGCCGAGCGGGGCCTGGGCGAAGCCGCCCCCGCCGCCGCCCGACAGGACCAGGATCATCTCCTCGTCCGCGCCCACGCCGATCCGCTGGCGCGCCAGCTCGCGTTCGGGGATGCGGGTGTCGACACCCAGCCCGCCGACGAAGCAGGTCTTGGCGCGCATCGCGGGGTCCCATTCGGGCTGGGCCAGCGCCTCGTCGAACGCGGCGAGCAGCCCGGCGGCGCCGTCATAGGCGGCGCGGTGCCCGGCATCGCTGCGGTCGCCATGCTGGAGAATCTTCACATGCGGAACCGAGCAGATACGCGCCAGCTGTGCGATCTCGGCCGACACGTCGCAGATCATCAGCGCGGGGTCGGCGCGGTCGAACCAACCCGCGATCACCGCCATGGCATGGCGGATGCCGGGCCAACCGAGCGGCGCGCAGTGCAGCGTCTCCGGCGTCGGCACCGTGTCCATCGCGCCCGCCTCCAGCCCGGTCGGCTCGAAGAGCGAGGGGATGGTGACGATCTCGACATGCGGCGGCAGCGGGGGGAAGATGTCGTCGCGTGCGCAGAAGATGGTGACGGGTCGCTCGGGCGGCAGCGCGTTCAGGATGGCGGCGCAGCGCTCGGCATGGCCCCGCCCCTGATGATGGACGAAATAGCCGAAGGGGCGCGTCACGCCGCCGTCGCCTGGCTTGGCATCGGCGCGGTCAGGCCCAGCCGCTCCAGCCCCTCCATCACGCCATTGGCATGGTGCGCGGTGACCCGCATCAGCCCGTCACGCTCGGGCAGGTCGGCCAGTTCGTGCCCGGCATTGCCCACGACGATCGCATGGCCGCAGGCGTCCAGCATATCGACGTCATTGCCGCTGTCCCCGGCCGCGACGCACGCACCCATCGGCAGGTCGAGCCGTTTCGCATAGGCCGCGACCGCCGCCGCTTTGCCGCCCAGCGGCGCCAGCACGTCGATCAGCCGTCCGTGCGAAAAGACGGTCTTGGCGGAAAGCCCCTGTTCGGCCAGCGTCTCGCGCACGCGCGCGGCATCCTCGGCGGTGCCGAAATAGCTGACTTTGTGCGGCCCGGCCGTGTCGCGCGGCTGCGGGCGCAGGCGTAGCGGCTTGAGCGCGGCGACCACCGCCTTGCGGTCCCAACCCTCGTTCAGGCGCGTGGCGAACTCGGGGCATTCCTGCCACCCGCGCTGACCCTTCAGCATGATGCGCGTGCCGACATCGGTGATGAAGGCATCGGGTTCGGGAATGCCCCATTGCGACAGGATGATCCGCGCCATCGCGAAGGACCGGCCGGTGGCGACGACGAAGGGAAGGTCGCTCGCCTGACGCCATGCCGCGAAGTCGTGCGCGCCGACCCGGCATCCGGTCAGCGTATGATCGATATCGCTGGCGAGCAGGCCGGGGGTGCGCGGCAGATGGGCGTAGAGCGCGGTCGATTCCATGGCGTAACGGTCCCAGGCATAGAGGGTGGAGCCCGATCGGCCATTCGCGCTCATCCGCTTATGGGTGTCGGGATCGGAAAGGATGGACAGGCAGGCGGTCGCGATGGCGTCCTCGTCGCGCGGCTCGACCAGCAGGCCATGGTCCAGCGCGGCGACGATCTCGCTGGGGCCGCCATGACGGGTCGCGACCACGGGCACGCCCGCCGCCGCCGCTTCGATCAGGGTCAGGCCAAAGGGTTCGTGCAGCGCGGCGTTGACGAAGACGCCACCCGTCGCCGCGCGCTCATAGAGTGCGGCGACGTCATCCCCGTCATGCCGTGGCGGCAGGGCGATGCGGCCGCGAAGCGCGGCTGTGTCGGCCAGCACCAGCAACTCGGCCAGTACGGCGCGTTCCTCCGCCGATCCGGGACCGTCATGCTGGCCCGCCAGGATCACCAGATTGGCGGCCTGCCGCAGCGCAGGCGAGGCGGCATAGGCACGGGCGAGCGCGCCCAGATTCTTCTTGGCGACGGGGCGGGCGATGGCGAGCAGGATGGGCTTGGCCGGATCGTCGAGCCATTCGTCCAGCCGGTCGGCGAGCGTCGGGCCATCGGGGCGACCGCCCTCATGGTTCGGCACGCCCGGCGCGATGCGATGGATCCGTCCGCCAGCGGGAATGCCATAGGCCTGGACCTGGCGTTGCGCCTCGTCCTCGGTCGAGACGATCAGCGCATCGGCGCTGGCGATGGCGGTACGTTCGGCGGCGATGCGGCCGTCCAGCGCGGGCGAGGGGCCGTGATGGCGGCGCTTGTCGATGCCCAGCGCATGGGGCGTATAGACGAAGGGGATGGCAAAGCGCCGCCGTGCCTCGGCCGCCACGGCGGCGGCGTCGGAGAAATGCGCATGGATGACATCGGGCAGGCGCGGCAGTCGGGCGAGGTGCGCGCAGAAGGACTCGGTGAAGGCGGCCAGGTCGTCGGCCAACGCGTCCTTTTCCAGATAGCGACGATTGGCGGTGGCGATCCGATCGATGGTCAGCTTGGGCGAGAGCCGCTCGGTGGCGCGGGCATGATCGAGCGGCAGGCCCGGTTCCTCAAACAGCCGGGTAACGATGGAGACTTGATGCGTATCAATATTCATTGCCTGCGCGGCGGCAGCGTCCAGGATATAGGCAATATGGCCGCCCGTATCGGCGGTGATGCCATAATGGACAGGTGGCGATTTCAGGCACCCACCCAGTGCCAGATGCAGGATAAACAATCTCGCCCCTTTCGTTATGGAGCGACAACGTTATAAATATTGATTGGCTCCCAACCGGATAGAGGAAAGATTGCAGCCGACTGACATGGTTGTCAGTTTGTCCGGGGTTTCTTGATCAATATCAATAATGGCAAAGATCAGCTGAGCGGTGGCTGTCCGTTCGAGGCGCTCAGGCCACCGTCGACGGGCAGGTTCACGCCGGTGATGAAGCGCGCATCCTCGCTTGCCAGGAACGCGATGGCCCCGGCGATGTCCTCGGGTTGCGCGCCCCGGCCCATTGGAATGCGCTCCTCGAACTTCGCGATCAACTCGGGCTGTTCCTTCATGCCCGCCGTCAGCGGGGTGTAGGTCAGTGACGGATTGACCGCATTGACGCGCACGCCATTCGCCGCTTCGTCCATCGCCAGCGCGCGGGTGAAGTTCGTCACGGCCCCCTTGGCGGCGCAATAGAAGCTGTGATTCCAGTCGCCGCCCAGCCCGGACACCGACGACATGTTGATGATGCAGCCCGTGGACTGGCGCAAATGCGCGATCGCGGCGCGGGCCATCTGGACCACGCCGTAAAGATCGGTCTCGATGACCTTGGCAAAGGCCGAGAAGTCGCCCTCGTCCAGTTTGCCGAGATGATCGACGCCCGCATTGCTGACCAGCACGTCGATCCGTCCGAACCGCGCGATGGCCAGAGCGACCAGGGCCTCGCAATCGGCCATCTTGGATACATCGGTTTCGCGCGTCGCGACCGTCGCGGGAGCGAGTTCGTCGGCCAGCTTGTGCAGGCCCGCACCGTCCGTGTCGCCCAGCACCAAGGTCGCGCCCTCCTGTGCGAAGCGGCGGGCGGCCCCTTCGCCGATGCCCGACGCGGCGCCGGTGACGATCACGATCTTGCCTTGGAACCTCGCCATGTCGGGCGCTCCTGTCCTTATATCACTGGTCCGCCCATCCCGGCCTGTCAGAACAGGCACATCGGGCCAGTGTTCCGCCCGCCATCACTGTAAAAACGCAAAAGGCGGGAAAATGCGGTTCAGCGCCGCACCATATCCTCGGGCAGCCCCTTGAAGGATGATGCGCGGCCCAGCATGTCGCGGTTGGCGGACAGCCAGCCTTCGGCTTGTGCGCGGCCCATTTCGCGCAAATCCTGTAGCACCGACCAGCGTGTGTCGACCTTGCTCGTCCCCGATGGCCCCGCCAGTTCGTCCGGCGGCGACAGCAGGTGCAGGTTGACCCGCGCGATCGCCTGCATCCGCGGATCGCGGGACGTTTCGGCGCGGGCGACATCCTGGATTTCGGACAAGGTGCGCAGATCACGGCGCAGACAGGCGTTGAAGCTGATATCGCTGACCCGGCGCATGACCTCGCCGACCGAGCCGCCGATATCCTCGACGGTGAAGGGCGTGATCTGGACGATCATCATGTCGGTCGCGTCGATCGCCTCGGTCAATAGCGGTTCCAGCGCGGGGTTGGCGGTGAAGCCGCCGTCCCAATATTGCTCGCCCTCGATCTCCACCGCCGCGAACAGCTCAGGCAGGCAGGCCGAAGCCATCAGCGCGTCGAGCGTCACGTCCTCGCCGGTGAACAGCCGCGCCGATCCGCTCGCGATGTGGGTCGCGGCCACATAGAAGGGCAGGCGCGTCTGGCGGGCGAGCAGGTCCAGGTCGATGCTTTCCGCGACCGCCTGTCGCAGCGCACGCATATCGCGAACGCCGGGCAGGAAGGGCGCGACATAGCGGCTGGAGAGCTTGGCGATGTCCAGCGACTTGCGCAGCAGCGGCTCGAAAAACGGACCGCCCAGCGCGCCGACATCGAGCGGGGCGAGCGGCGAGGCATCGGCGACATGGCCCCATAGCCGCTCCAGCGCCGCCTTCGCCCCGGCCGCGCCCCCGGTCGCATAGCCTGAAACAACCGCCGCGCCGTTGATCGCCCCCGCGCTGGCGCCGCTGACCCCGACGATCTCGATATCCTCGTCCAGCAGCCTCTCGACCACGCCCCAGCCATAGGCACCGTGCGCGCCGCCGCCTTGCAGCGCGAGGGCGATGCGGGGGCGGGGCGGGACCTGGGGTTCGAGACGGTCGGTCATGGCGTACCTCCTTCTGCGTTGCGTTATGTTGCAACGCACAAAAGGCAAATGCCATCCCGTTTCGGCGGATTTTTATGGGAGTGTGTGATCGATGAACCCATTCCTCCCCCGCAAGGGGAGGAAACCGGGCCTAACGCTTGGTGAAGCCGCCGATCCCCGCGATCGCCAGCTTGGCGGCGGGCTTGGACATTTCCGCGAAGGTCAGCCGCAGATAGCGGACGGGCCGGACGCTGGTGAAGGGCAGGCGCTGGGTGGAAAGGGCATAGGCGATGTTCGAGAACTCGCCCGCGCCCGCCGGGGTCCAGCTCTTGCCGTCGACGCTCGTCTCCGCGACGTAACCGCGCGGCGGGGCGGCGTCGATCATGACCTGGCGCGAGGGGGTCAGGCTGAAGCCCGCGACGTCGCGCACCTGGCCCATGTCGACGGTCACGCTGGCCGGCTTGCCCGCCACGGGCGCAGGCTGAACCCAGATGGTCTTGGCGTCGTTGTCGAGCAGCTTCTCCGCACCCGGCGCCGTGGCCGAGACGATCGTCCAGCCGGTCGTCGCCAGCACGGTCGGATCGCTCGACACGATGGCGGGGACGGGGACCGGCGCGACACTCTGGAACAGCGAAACCTCGCTGATCGCCGGGCAGACCGGCGCGTCGACGATGCGCAGGCGGACGCGGCGCGCGGTGACGGGTTGGGGCAGGCGGATGATCCGCTGCGCGCTGATGCACTCATGCTCGGCAAGCTGCTGCCACTTGCCGTTCACTTCCGCATCGACCGCGAAGCGCGTGACCCGCACGCCGAGCGGCAGATATTCGCGGATGCGGATCAGATCGAAACGGCGACCCGGCGGCAGATCGAGCGTCAGGCTGGGCGTGGTCACGCCGTCGGGGGCGGACCAATAGGTGTCGCGCTGGCCGTCCAGCACCCTGGCGGCCTCATAGCCCTTGCCGCGGACATGGCTGGCGCTCGCCACCGACCCTTGCGCCAGATCGGTCGCGAAGCTGGCGCGGATCGCGTCGCCGAAGCTCTTCAGGATCTTGACGTCCTGATCGGGGATGCGCCCGCGCCGGTCGGGCGGCAGGTTCAGGTTCATATTGGTGCCGCGCGCGACCGAGGTGTCGAAATAGCCGACCAGGTTTTCCGGCGAGCGGACCTTGGAGTCCTCGTCCGCGTGATAAAACCAGCCGGGCCGGATCGAGGTGTTGGTCTCGGCGGGCCACCACAGCGCCCCGCCGCGCACGCCCGAATTGCCCTCCGACTGGACATAAGGGTGGTTGGGCATGGTCGGCCAGCAGGGATCGCCCGCGATCCCGTCCTCATTGCCGACCCAGCGGATATCCGCGCCCAGCGGATCGAAGGTGCAGGCCATGGGCTGGTGCTGGTGGACCAGCGCGATGATCGAGGGCCAGTTGTAATATTTGGGCGCGTCGATCTGCCGCGTCTCGCGCGCCCCGCCATAATAGCCGTCACCGCCATTGGCCCCGTCGAACCAGAATTCGAACAACTCGCCATAGCCGGTGCAGAGTTCGACCACCTGCTTGCGGAAATAGTCGACATAGGAAGGACGGGCATAATCGGCCCGGTTGCGATCCCAGGGCGAGAGATAGATGCCGAAGGCGAGCCCGGCGCGCTTGCAGGCGTCCGACATTTCGCGGACGATATCGCCCTGGCCGTTCTTATAGGGCGAGTTGCGGATGCAATGCTCGGTCAGCTTGGTCGGCCACAGGCAGAAGCCGTCATGATGTTTCGCCGTCAGGATGATGCCCTTCAGATTGCCCGCCTTGGCCGCCCCGACGATCTGGTCCGCGCTGAAGTCGGACGGGTTGAACATCTTGGGGTCTTCGTCGCCATACCCCCATTCCTTGTCGGTGAAGGTGTTCATGGCGAAGTGGATGAAGGCATATTGCTCGCGCTGGTGCCAGCGCCACTGCCGCGCCGAGGGGACCGCACCATAGGGCGCGGGCGCACCGGCCTGCCCCCTGGCAAAGGCTGGCGTGGCGGAGGCGACGAGCCCGGAGGCGAGGACGGCGCGGCGGGAGAAATCGGTCATTGTCGGGTCGGCTCCGGGAGGGATCAGGCGGGCTGGTGGTCGAAGGAGGGCGGGCGATCCTTGGGATCGCGGCCAAAGGCGGGGTTCGGCCTGGCCCCCATGGTGAAGGACAGGGTGCCGCCCTTCGACAGGGTGGCATGGTCGATCCAGCTCTTGGTCCAGGGGCGACCGTTCCACGTCACCGACTGGATGTAGGGCGTGTCCGGGCGATTGCCCTTCGCCTCGACGACCAGCGTCTTGGTGCCGCCGACCGTCACCTGCGCACGGTCGAACAGCGGACCGCCGAAGACATAGGCGCCGCTGACCGGATCGACCGGATAGAAGCCCAGCGACGAGAACAGGAACCACGCGCTCATCTGGCCGCAGTCATCGTTCCCGATGATGCCGTCGGGCGCGTTCTTGTACATCTCGGTCAGCAGGCGGCGGACCATCCGCTGGGTTTTCCAGGGCGCGCCGACATAGGCATAGAGATAGGCGGCATGCTGGTCCGGCTCGTTGCCGTGCGCATACTGGCCGACCAGCCCCGAAATGTCGGGTGGCGCATTTTTCGGGAGCGTCGAGGGCGCACTGAACAGCTCGTCCAGCTTGGCCTCGAACTTCGCGTCGCCGCCCATGTGACGGATCAGGCCATAGACGTCATGCTGGTTGAGGAAGGTCGCCTGCCAGCCATTGGCCTCGGTATAGTCGCGCCACCAGGGCTTGGGCATATGGCCCAGCTGGACGGGGTCGTAATCCTTCCACCAGCTGCCGTCGCTGAAGCGCGGCCGGGCGAAGTTGATCGAGGGATCGATGACGTTGCGCCAATTGCCCGAGCGCTTGAGCAGGCGATCGGCCTCGGCCGTCTTTCCTACCTTGCGCGCGATGTGCGACGCGGCCCAGTCGTCATAGGCATATTCCTGCGTCCGGCTGACGCTTTCCCACCATTTGTCGGCGGGGACATAGCCCTTGGCGTCGTAGAGGTCGCGACCCTTGGAGTTGTCCATGTCGGGCGCGGCGAAGTCGAAGCTGCGCTTGGCGATGCCCGGCCAGGCGGCGGCATAGTCGGCGGGAATGCCCTTCACCATCGCCTCGGCCATGATCGGCGTGCCGTGCCAGCCGATCATGATACCCGTCTCCTTGCCCTGCAGCGTCCAGACCGGCGGGCCATAGGCGCTCTGCTGGGTCTGGCGGATCACGTCCTCGATCAGCTTCTGCGCTTGGGCGGGCTGGGTCAGGATCAGCCAGGGGTGAAGCGCCCGGTACGTGTCCCAGGTGGAATAGGTGCTGTAGGCGGACTGCCCGGCCGGTACGGTATGAACCTGCCCGTCCAGCCCGACATAGCGGCCGTCCACGTCCGAAAAGAGCGTCGGCGCGATCAGCGTGTGGTAATTGGCGGAGGCCATGATGGTGCGCTGGTCCTCGGTGCCGCCCTCGACCCGAATGCCGCCCAGCATATTGATCCAGCGCCCTTGCGCCATCTCGCGCACACGGTCGAAATTCCAGTCCTTCGCCTCGGCCGCCAGATTGGCCTTGGCACCCGCAACGTCGACCGCGGAGATGCCGCAGCGAATCAGCAACGGCGCATCGCCCAGTTCGTCGAAGAACAGGGCGGCCTTCAGGCGGTTGCCCTTGACGGCGGTGCCGCTCGCGGGTGCGTCGCCGTCACCATAAAGCTGGATGCGGCTCGGCTTCTTCGACAGCTGCATCGCAAAGAAGATGCGCCGCCCCTTGGCCCAGCGGAACACGCGGCGCGTGCCGGTGATCGTGCCGTCTGGCTCGACCGTGATTTCGGCATCGGTGATCAGCGGCTTCTCGTCGCTCTTGTCGAGGACGAGGTGCGACAGGTCGACCAGGACATGGCCCGGCCCCTTGGGATAGGTATAGCGATGCCAGCCGGTCCGTTCGGTCACGGTGAGTTCGGCGAGGACGCCGGACTCCAGCTTGACGCGGTAATAGCCGGGCTGGGCCTGTTCTTCGGAGTAGCGCTGGCGATATCCCGCATCGGGATCGGACAATGGTCCCGGCACCAGCTTCAGGTCCCCACGCGTCGGCACGACCAGCACGTCCAGCATGTCGCCGATCCCCGTGCCCGACAGGTGGGTATGGCTGAACCCCATGATCGAGCCGTCGCCGTGATGATAGCCCGAACAGGTGTCCCAGCGCTCGACATCGGTGTCGGGACTCAGCTGCACCATGCCGAAGGGCAGGACGGCGCCCGGATAGGTATGGCCATCGCCGCCCGTGCCGACGAACAGGTTGGGCGCGGTCGGGAGCGCGGGCAGGCGGGCCAGAACGCCGCGAATGGGCAGGGCGGCAAGCGCGGTTCCGGCAAGGAGCGAGCGGCGGCTCAGGATCATGCAAACGTCTCCCGCAAAACTTCCGGCCTGGTGGCCGCGACATGGACGATCAGTTCGCCGAACAGGCCATTGGCCCAGGCGAACCAGTCGCGCGTGAACTTGGTGGGGTCATCGATATCGACCCCTTCGTGAATGAAGCCGGTATTTCCGTGCGAGCGGCGGATCATGGCAAGGCTCGACCGCAGCAAGGTCGGATCGGTCGACGTCAGCGCGCGGGTGATGATCGACATCGGCCAGACCTGACCCGGCCCGGTGTGCGGGCCGCCGATGCCGGTCAGCGCCTTGCCCTCGAAATACCAGGGATTGGCCTTGCTCCAGCAGGCCGCGAGCGTCCGCTGCCACAGGGGATCGGCCGCATCGACGCAGCGGAGATAGGCCAGGCCCGACAGCGAGGGCACATTGGCGTCGTCCATGAACACGGCATTGCCATAGCCGTCGACCTCATAGGCCCAGACGCGTTCGCCGCTGGGCAGGGTCATCGTGCCGAATTGCCTGAGCGCGGCCTCGACCTCGGCGGCGAGCAGGGTGGCGTCCTGCGCCAGGGCGGGTTCGCCGACCGCGTTCGACAGCGCGGCGAGTTCGCGCAGCGTCGTCATCGCGAACAGGTTGGCGGGCACGAACTGGCCGTACAGGCACGCATCGTCCGACGGGCGGAAGCCCGAATGGATCATGCCGTTGGGACGCGTCGGCAGGCCGGTGCCGCGATAGAGCGTCTCGGTCGGCTCGGGCGCGGAGCGGCGGAAGCGGTAAGGGCCGGGGCCTTCTTTCCGCTGCTGCTCGCGGAAGGTCTTCACGATCAGCCGTGCCGAGGCTTTCCACTCGGCGTCGAACGGCGTGGTGTCGCCCGTCTCGCGCCAATAGCCATAGGCCAGCCGGATCGCGTAGCAGAGCGAGTCGATTTCCCATTTCCGCTCGGCGACGCCGGGCTTCATCTCGGTATCGTCGTGCAGTGCCCAGCCGAGGTTCGTCTTGGCGGTCGGGTCCTGCATGAAGGCGTTGGCGTAAGGGTCGATCAGGATCGAGCGCGCCTGCCGTCCGATCAGCCCGCGGAACAGACGCCCCAGCGCCGGATCGCGCTTCACGAGGTGTAGATAGGGCCGCAGCTGCGCCGCCGAGTCCCGCAGCCACAGACAGGGAATGTCGCCGGTGATGACGAAGGCGTCCGGCTTGCCGTTCACTTGCGCCAGCGACAGCACGGTCGTGTCGAGCGTGTTGGGATAGCAATTGCCGAACATCCAGCGGAGTTCGGGATCGGCGATCATCTTCGAGACGCGGGTGATCTCCGCCTCGACCGCCTTGGACACGAAACGGCGCTCGGCGACGGCGGGGCGCTTGCTGACAAAACCGCTGGCGGCGAAGGCGGGGGTGGCGGCGAGGGCCGCTGCCCCCGCCATCAACTGACGACGGTTCGGGGTCACTTGGGCAGGTCCTGCGCCTGGCCGGTCACGGTGAACTGGGTCCATTGCCCTGCACCGTCGCCGGGTTGGCCACCACCGATGTAGAGCTTGTAGGTGCCCGGCAGGATGCGGCGGGTGCCGTCGCGCCAGACCTGGCTCATCATGCGCGGGTCGATGGTGAAGCGCGCCGTGCCCGCCTGGCCCGGCTTCAAGGCGACGCGGGTGAAGCCGACCAGCTGGCGTTGCAGCACGGGGTCGGTCAGCACCAGCTTCTCGCCGGTGGCGGGCGGGACCAGATAGGCCTGGGTCACTTCCTCACCGGCGCGCTGGCCGGTATTGCGCAGCTGCACCGCGACATCCACGGGCTGGCCGACCGCGACGCTCGCGGTCACCGTCGGCTGGCCATAGTCAAACTTGGTATAGCTCAGGCCATGGCCGAAGCCCCAGGCGGGCTTGCCGGTAAAGTAGCGATAGGTGCGCTCCTTCATGCCGTAATCGGCAAAGGCGGGCAGGTCGGCGGTCGAGTGATAGATGGTGACGGGCAGGCGACCCGACGGGTTGACGTCCCCGGCCAGAATCTCGGCCAGCGCGGTGCCGCCCTCGGTGCCCGGATAAAAGGCCGCCAGCGTCGCGGCGGGCTTGAAGTCACCCAGCGACACCGCCGATCCGGAGACGACGACCGCGACCACCGGCTTGCCCGTCGCCTGAAGTGCTGTGAGCAGCTTGCGCTGTGGCTCGGGCAGGACGATCTCGGTCCGGTCGCCGCCCGCGAAGCCGGGGACCGAGACGCCCAGCGCCTCGCCCTCCAGATCGGGCGACAGGCCGACGACCGCGATCAGGACATCCGCAGTCCCGGCGACCTTCAACGCCTCGGCGGTCAGCGCCTCGGCGGGGGGCAGCCATTGCAGGCGCAGGCCCTCATCGCCACCCTTATGGTCGATCTCGACTCGGATACGGCGCGGGGCCGAACCGTCGATGGTCGTTTCCAGCTTCTTACCGCCGATCACATCGTCCACGACCAGCTGGTCGTCGATATAGAGCTTCACCGCGTCATGCGCCGGGCAGGCGTGCCAGCAGGCGGGGCCGTCGAGCCGCAGCTTATACTGGCCCGGCCCCGGCGGGGTCAGCGTGCCGGTCCAGCGACGCTGGAAAGGTGCGGTCTTGGTATAGTTGAAGTCGATGCGGCGGTCCTGCCCCGCAACCGACCACTGGCCGTTCGCGCCCATCGTCTCGACCGTCAGGCCGGTCTTGCCGTTCGCCGACAGCGCGGTTTCAGGCACGCCGACGAACGCGCCCTCGGCCAGCACCGAGCCTTGCGCATAGCGGACATCGCGGCCGAACTTCGCGCGGATGCCGACGAGCGGGGTGACGGGATTGATCGCGGTGCCGTGGTAATTGCCCTCCAGCACGCCCAGATCATCCGCATCCGCGCCGAACACCGCGAGTCTCTTACCCTTGAGCGGCAGCAGGTCGTTCGGATTGTCGAGCAGTATGATGCCCTTGCGGGCCGTCTCCAGCGCCAGCGCGCGGTGGGTGGGCGTGCCGACCTCGCTCGCCTTGATCCGGTTCCAGGGGCTATCCACGGTCAGCATCCGCCGCACCGCCAGCGCGCGGGCGAGCGCGGTATCGATCTCACCTTCGGTAATCAGGCCGCGCTCGACAGCCTGGGGCAGCGAGCGATAGGCGTTGCCGCAATTCAGGTCGGTGCCCGCGCGCAGCGCCGCCGCCGCCGCAGCAGGCGCATCGGGCTGGGCATGGTGGAACATCCAGATATTGCCGACCGCGTCGCAGTCCGACACGACAAGGCCGTTAAAGCCCCAGTCGGTGCGCAGCCGCTGGGTCAGCAGCATCGGATTGGCGCAGACCGGCGTGCCGTGAATGGCGTTATAGGCGCACATCAGCGACAGCGCCTTGCCCTCGGTCACGGTCGCGCGGAAGGCGGGCAGGTAGGTCGCCTCCAGATCGCGTGGGCTCACCATCACGTCGAAACTGTCGCGCCCGCCCTCGGGACCGGAATGGACCGCCATATGCTTGACGGTCGCGATGACCTTCGGATGCTTCAGGTCGGGGCCTTGCAGGCCGCGGACGAAGGCGATGCCGATGCGGCTGGTGAGGAAGGGGTCCTCTCCGTACGTTTCCTGGCCCCGGCCCCAGCGCGGATCACGGAAGATGTTGATGTTGGGCGACCAGATGGTCAGCCCCTGATACAGCCCGCGATCGGCGTTGAGCGGCTGAGCGTTGAACTTGGCGCGCGCTTCGGTGGCGACGACATCGCCGACCTTCTGGATCAGCGCGGGGTCCCAGGTCGCGGCCATGCCCATGGCCTGCGGAAAGACGGTCGACGGCCCGTTGCGCGCGATGCCGTGCAGCCCCTCGCTCCACCAGTCATAGGCGGGCAGGTTGAGCGCGGGTTCGGCCGGGGCTTCGTTGACCAGCTGCGCCGCCTTTTGCGCGATGGTCAGCTTCTGCGCTTCCGGGGGAAGGGCGGGAGTGGCGGCCTGACCGGCGGCGGCGAGGAGGAGGAAGGGGATCACTGGGCGTCCTTCGGACCGAGGGTGTAGATTTTCAGCTCGCGCGCCAAAGTGGCGGCGTCCGCGTCGCTCTGGATGGTGAGCGTGATGCTCTCGCCGGGCAACAGGTCGAATCCGTCGTCGGACGGTTCGGCGGCAATGGTGCCGAAATTGACCTGTACCTGCCGCGCGAGGTTGCGCGTCGTCAGCGTCAGCTGCTTGCCCGACCAGCGCGCGGTGATGCCCGGCGCGGGGTAGGCCATGTCGCGCGGCACCTTTCGCTCGATGATCTGGCGGGCGATGACCTTTTCGCCGTCGAACAGTTCGGCGACGGCATAGCTGCTCTGCGGCGCGGCGTTCGCGAACAGCGTCACGTCGGGGATCATCGCGACATCGCTGGCCGAGGCGGCCGCCATGGTCACGCTGCCCGATTGCGAGCCGAGCTTGCGGCCGTCCATGCCGTATCCGGTGACCCGCCAGCCGAGCGGCTTCGGCGCCGTGGCGTCGGACACCAAAGCGATGCGGGTCGCGCCGGGCTTTGTCTCCGCGACGATGGTCTGGGGCGCGAAGAAGCGGCGGACCTCGTGCTGGAGCATCTTGTCATGTCCGGTCCAGTCGATGCTCGACCAGCTGATCGCGGGCCAGCTGTCGTTGAGCTGCCAATAGAGCGAACCCAGCGTCACCGGGCGGCAGGCGCGGTGATGACGCGCGGCGAGGCCGATCGCACGCGCCTGCATCGCCTGGGACAGATAGACGAGATCGGCGAAGTCGCGAGGGTCGCGCAAATTCTGCTTCAGATAGAAGGTGATGCGGTCATTGCCTTCACCCGCCAGGAACTTCTGGTGCGCCTTCATGACGGGGCTGTCGATGCGGAAGTCCGCCGGATCGGCGAAGGTCGCGATGGTCGACAGGTCCGGGAAGGCCTGGAAGCCGTACTCGGACATGAAGCGCGGGCAGCTGTCGGTATAGCGCTCGACCGGCTTGGAACCCGACCACACGTCCCAGAAATGGCGGTCGCCATCCTTGTCGGTGTCGGTCGGCCCCTCATAATCGGTCGAGGGCGAGCCGGGCCAATAGGGGATGCCCGGCGAGTTCTTGATGACTGCATCGCGCAGCACGCGGTCGAACAGCACCGCCATGCCGGTGCCGATCCGCTCCTGCTCGTCCGGGCCGACCGCCTTCTTGAACGCCTTGCGATCCGACCAGTTTTCCCAACCCGACAGCACTTCGTTATTGCCCGCCCAGATGACCAGCGAGGGGTGTGATTGCAGGCGCGCGACCTGTTCCTCGGCCTCGATACGGACATTCTCGCGGAACTTCGCGTCGGGGGGCGTGACGGCGCCGCCGAACATGAAGTCCTGCCAGACCATCAGGCCCAGCTCGTCGGCGGCGTCGTAGAAGCTGTTTTCGGGATAATAGCCACCGCCCCAGATGCGGACGATGTTCATGTTGGCGGCCACCGCCTTTTCCAGCATCTGACGCTCGGTCGCGGCGGCTACGCGCGACGGGAAGGCGTCGAACGGGATCACGTTGGTGCCCTTCGCGAAGATGACGTTGCCGTTGATCTTCAGGCCGAAGCTGCCGTCCTTGCGGACCAGCTCGACGGTGCGCAGGCCGGTGCGCTTCTCGACCGCATCCGCACCCGCCAGCGCGGCATTGACCGTGTAGAGCGGATGCGCGCCGAAGCCGACTGGCTGCCAGCGCTGCGGCTTCGTGATCGCGACGGGGACGAGCACGTCATTCTCGCCCGGCTGGAGCGCGACATCACGGCGCACCCGGATGCGCTTGCCATCGGGGCCGGTGACGGTCACGTCCATCCGCCCCGTCTGCGCACGGTCCGCGACGACCGAGGCGCGGGCGAGGATGCGCGCCTCGGCATCGGTCAGCGCCTCCTGCTCGATGCGCAGATTGTCGATGCGCGCGGCGTCCCACGCTTCCAGGCGGGCGGGGCGCCAGATGCCGATATCGACGATACGCGGTGCCCAGTCCCAGCCATATTGGTATTTCGGCTTGCGGATATAGGGGGAGGTCTGAACGCCCTTCGGCTCGTCGCCATAGGGCGAGTCATATTCGCCGGGCAGCGGATGCTTCTCGGCCAGCACCATCGGCTGGAGCGTCTTGATCGGCGAGGCGAAGGTGACGACGATCTCGTTCGCACCCGCCTTCAGCAGCGGCTTGGCATCCGTGCGCCAGCGGCGATGCGCGTTGTCTGCGGACAACAGGCGCTGCCCGTTGACCGTGACGGTGCCGAACGTATCCAGCCCGTCAAACACCAAATCCAGGTGGTCGCGGCGCAGCATCTCCGGCGTCACGTCCAGATTGGTGCGATACTGCCACCCGGTCAGGCCCGCCCACTGGATCGGGGCCTCGTTCGCGCCCTTATAGGGATCGGGGACGATGTTGGCGGCGATCAGGTCCTGCTGCACGCTGCCCGGCACGGTCGCGGCCATCCAGTTCGCTGCCTGCGGGTGGGCGCTGGCGGCGCTGGCGTCCTTCGGGTCGATCCGCACCTGCCAGCGGTCGAGCGTCGCCACCGTCTTGGGTGCCGCCAAAGCGGGGAAGGGCAGGGCGAGCGCGGCCAGGATCAGACCGAGACGATGTTTCACAGCGATTTCCCCGAATGCGGCATCGCTGCGCCGGGTCGGGCCGACCATAAGCAGGATGCAGGACTATGGCTTGGACCAGACAGGGGCGCATGGCGCGGACGCGCGACGACGGCGGGGCAGGTCCCCGATCGCGCCAGGCTCTTTCTCGCCATCCGTCACCCCCGTCATCACCGGCTTGTCGTGCGCCGGTATTCTCATGGTATGTTTTGGTATCATGGCGAGGTGAACGGGGGGCGTCCACCCATTTTCTGGTATGATCGTCTATCCCGTTGTGCCTGCAATGGATTGGCAGGTCAGTGCGCCATGCCCAGCGCCAGCAAGCCGATGATCCAGAGCAGCAAGACGGCCGCCGCCATAATTGAGACGACCAGCGTCATCAGCAGGCCCGACACCGGACCCAGGCGATAGGCGCCGCGAATCTGGAGAAAGAGATGGACGGGAAAGGCGAGCATCAGCAGCGCCACGCCCGGCAGATGCGCCAGCTTCGTCCACAGGATCATCACGACCATCAGCAGGCTGACGAAGCTGAGCGAATAGGTGACGAACACCGCATGGTCGAACATCGCCAGCCCGCGCTTCCACAGAAAGAACAGGCGCATGAACGGCATCGACAACAGGATCAGCGCCCAGGAAAATTTGTAACCGTTCGCCTCCATCTTGAAGAGGAGGAATTCGGGATCGCGAACGGCATGGACGATCTTGGCATCCAGCGATTTCCAGCCGGTGATGACCTGCTCCTGATGTTCACCCGGACCGGAATGGGTTTCGTTTCCGGCGCCCAGCGTCATGGCGCTGGCGGTGAAGTCCATGCCTTGTTTCTGGTCGACCAGCTCCGCCCGTTCCTTGTCGAGCAGGGCGGTGTCGCGTTTGGCGGCGACGGCCGCGGCGCGATCGCGGTCGATCGCCGCGATACGCCGGTCGACCTTGGCGACCTCGGCGCGCAGCTCGGTTGCGGCCTCCTGCGTGCCGGGCGCATGGAAGGTCGCGAAGCCCCCGAGGGCCGAATAGGCGATGTACAGCAGGAAGACACTGAACAGATAGAGCGCCAGCGGGGACAGGAAACGCCGTCGCTCTCCCGCGATATAGCGACGGGTCAGTTCCCCCGGCCTGGTGACCAGCATCGCCATCGTCCGCCACACCTGTCCCTCGATATGCAGGACACCATGGCTGAAATCATGCCACCATGCGCCCAGCGTGCGGTGGATGTGCGACGACTGGCCGCAGGCGTGGCAATAATGGCCGACCAGCGCCGTGCCGCAATTCAGACAGGCCCTTGCCTCTTCCCCCCGCATTTCTTCCTCCCGCATCTTACCCCCTTGTCGATGCAAACCCCGTTGCCGTGACACGATAATTCGCGGCCCGACGCAAGGCGAAAGATCGCGGCGGCGGTCAGGCTTGCGCCGACAGGCGGGTGTCGACCAGATCGAGTTCGCGCCCCAGCCGCTGCGCCGTCTCGGACCCGATCGCCCGCGTGTTGAGCAGTTCGAACACGACCCGCCGCTCGGCCCGGATCGCGGCCAGCCGCATCCGCCTTTCGACATCCTCCAGTCGCTTGGCATCGGGATCGACATCACCCTCCAGCGTGTCGATCCGGCTGCGATAGCCGTCCATCAGGCGCGAGGCGATCTCGACATATTGGTCGGCATCGTCGCGGCCCTCGGCCATTTCGTGCTGGAGCCGCTCCAGTTCGGCGATGGCGGCCTTGGCGGCGGCGACGCGGGTATGGTCCAGTTCGCTCATGCCGTCCTGCACGGGCAGGGCGAGGCCGCGCAGCAGCAGCGGCAGGGTCAGGCTGGCGATGACCAGCGAGGACAGGATGACGCCGCACGCCAGGAAGATCACCAGGTCGCGCGCCGGAAAGGGCGTGCCGTCGCCCAGCGTCAGCGGCAGGGTCAGTGCGCCCGCCAGCGTGATCGCGCCGCGCGCGCCCGCCACCGACATGGCGGTGATGACCCGGCGCGGCGGGCTGGTCCGGCCCGGCGTCCCGCGCTGCCGGAACAGGGTCAGGCGCAGCGCGACCCAGGTCCAGGCGAAGCGCAACGCCCCCAACCCGGCGACGATCGCCAGCACATAGAGGCCCAGCCACCATAAGGAGTCATGGCCGGTCAGCATCACCGTGTCGCGCGCACCCGCGAACACCTGCGGCAACTGCTCGCCCAGCAGCACGAAGATGATGCCGTTCAGCGTGAATTGCAGCATGTCCCACACCGCCTGCCGCCGAATGCGGGTAGCGGCCTTCGCCCCCGACGAGACATTGGTGAAGGACATGGCGATACCCGCCGCCGCCGCCGCCAGCACGCCGGAGCTTTCGACATGTTCGGCGACCAGATAGGCGGCAAAGGGGATCAGCAGGCTGACCAGGATGTTCGAGCCGCTGTCGTCGCCGAACCGCCGCGCGAACAGGCTCTTGGCGGTAATCGTGCCCCAGGCGATGGCGACGCCCAGCCCGACGCCCGACACCGCCATCCACACGAAGGTCAGCCCGGCATTCGTCAGCGAAAAGGCCCCGGTCAGCGCGGCGGCGACGGCGAAGCGCAGGCAGACCAGACCCGAGGCGTCGTTCAGTAGCGACTCCCCCTCCAGGATGTGCATCATCCGCTTCGGGATCGGCACCTTCTGCGCGATGGCGGACACCGCGATCGGGTCGGTCGGCGACACCACGGCGGCCAGCGCGAAGGCGACCGCATAGGGCATGGCGGGAATCATCCAGTGGATGAACAGCCCCATGCCCAGCACCGTCAGGAACACAAGCCCCAGCGCCAGCCCCAGGATCGCCCCCGCGTCGCGAAACAACTCGTCCTTCGGAATGCGCCAGCCGTCGAGGAACAGCAGCGGCGGCACGAAGAGCAGGAAGAAGATCTCGGGGTCGAGTTCGACCCGGATCTGCGCGATCCCGCCGATCACCGCGCCGAGCGCGATCTGGACGAGCGGGCGCGGCAGCGCCGAGGGCAGCAGGCGGGATACGACCCCGCTGAACACCACGGCGAGGAGCAGGAACAGGCTGAGCGTGACGATGTCCAATCGGGGACCTTTCGGGTGCAGCGGTTGGAGTGGCCATGGCGACGAGCGGCACGACCGGCATATCAGCGACAGGCGAGGGGCAAGGCCGACACGAATCGCGCGAAGCCCGATCATGACATGTCGGGGAAGGGGCGTTCAACCCGTTAAACGGGTTTTATGGGGTGATCTGCGTGTAGCCCGCTCCTCCCCGGCACGGGGAGGGGGACCGCCGCGAAGCGGTGGTGGAGGGGGGATGGCCGCAGGGGGTGACCTCTGCGGAAGCCCCCCTCCGTCAGGCCTGCGGCCTGCCACCTCCCCTTGCAGGGGAGGAAAAAGCTCATGCCGCCGCTTTCAACTCGCGATCGATCGGGGCGAGGGCGGAAAGGAACTGCTCCGCGCTGGCCCGCCACGAGAAGCCCTGACCATAGGCGGCGCACGCGCCCCGATCGAGCGTCAGCGCCGCGGCGATGGCCCGGTCCAGCGCCTCGTCCATCACCCCGACCCCGGGGGTGAGCACATCGAGCGGCCCCTGGACCGGCAGGGCGGCGACGGGCGTTCCGCAGGCCAGCGCCTCAATCATCACCAGCCCGAACGTGTCGGTGCGGCTGGGGAAGACGAAGACGTCCGCCGCGCGGTAGATGGCAGCCAGGTCCTCGCCGAACTTCGCGCCCAGGAAGCGGACATCGGGATATTGCGCGGCCAGGCCTGCACGGGCCGGGCCGTCGCCGACCACGACCTTGGTGCCGGGGGTCTTTGTTTCGAGAAATGCCGCGATGTTCTTCTCGACTGCGACACGGCCCGCATAAAGCTGCACCGGGCCGGGCAGTTCCATGACCATCGCGTCACGCCGCCCCTCGGCGCGGAATAGGGCGGTATCGACGCCGCGTCCCCAATGCCGGTTCTGCGGCAGGCCATGCGCGGCCAATGTCGCGGCCACGCTGGGCGTCGAGGCCAGGATCGCGGTCGATGGCGCGTGGAACCAGCGGACATAGCGCCAGACGAATTCCGGGCTGACCGCCTTTACCCGTGCCGCGACATATTCGGGGAATTGCGTGTGATAGGCGGTGGTGAAGGGCAGGCCGTGCGACAGGCACCAGCGCCGCGCGAGCAGGCCCAGCGGCCCTTCGGTGGCGATATGCACGGCGTCCGGCTGAAACCCGCCCAGCGTCCGCCCGACCGCGCCGGGGACCGGCAGGGCGAGGCGGATTTCCGGATAGGTGGGGCAGGGGACCGAGGCGAAGCGATCGGGCGATAGGACGCTCACCTCATGGCCCATCGCGCGCAGTTCGGCCGATACGGATTGCAGCGTACGGACCACGCCGTTGACTTGGGGGCTCCAGGCGTCGGTGACGATCGCGATCCGCATCCGGCCTTGTCCTTTCCGATCAGGCGGCGATGGCGGCGGCGGCGATCGGCTTGCTCCGCCGCGCCTCCATCTCTTCGCCCCAGTGCAGGATTTCCATCGTGCCGTCGAAATGCTCGACCAGCGCGGTGCAGCCCTCCACCCAGTCGCCGTCATTATAATAGGTGACGCCGTTGATGTCGCGGATCTCGGCGGTGTGGATATGGCCGCATACCACCCCGTCGACCCCGCGAGCGCCTGCCGCATGGGCGACGACTTCCTCGAAATGCGAGATGAAGGCGACGGCGTTCTTCACCTTGGCCTTGGCGTGCTTGGACAGCGACCAATAGGGACGCTTCATCCACCGCCGGACGATATTGACCCAGCGGTTCACCTCCATCAGCGCGGTATAGGCGAAGTCGCCGACATGGGCGAGCCAGCGATGCGCCAGCGTGATCGCGTCGAACTCGTCGCCGTGCAGGACCAGCAGGCGGCGACCGTCCGCTGTCTCGTGGATCGCCTTGCGACAAATGGCGATGCCGCCGAAATCCATGCCGGTGAACTGGCGGAAGATCTCGTCGTGATTGCCGGGGATATAGATGACACGGGTGCCGCGCTTGGCGCGCTTCAACAGGCGCCAGACCACGTCATTGTGCGCGGCGGGCCAGTAGAATTTCTTCTTCAGCCGCCAGCCGTCGATCATGTCGCCGACCAGATACATGGTCTCGCTGTCGACATGGTCCAGAAAGTCGATCAGCATTTCGGCATTGCAGCCGCGCGTGCCGAGATGGACGTCCGAGATCCAGATGGTGCGGTAACGGCGGCGCTCGTTGCCCTCGGGCTCGGGCGTCACCGGCGCGCGGGGGATGAAGTCGAGGATGGCGGCGTTTTCGTGCAGCGAACCATCGATCGGAATGCTGGTGATCGGCATCGGCATAACCCCACGCTTGGCGTTGGGTATGTCATGCCTGTCATCTGTGACGTGCGCGTCGCAGATCGGTGACAGAGGCAAAGCAGTTTCGTGACGTGTCAAAGTCAGCGGTAAAGAAAAGCCCGCCGATCCTAAGATCGACGGGCTGTTGTCTTGCACGCCCCTCCCGCAAGCGGGAGGGGATGGGGGAGGGCCAGGAATCTCACCGAGCCCAGCGTTTGTGGCCTTCCCCTCCCCAAACCCCTCCCGCCTGCGGGAGGGGCTTAAGAAGGAGGGAGGATGGCTTAGAAGCGCACCGCGACCGAGGCGGCATAGGTCCGGCCGTTCTTGTAGAAGGCGGTCGGACGGTCGGGCGTCGCATTATACTGGTAATAGGTCTCGTCCAGCAGGTTCTGCGCGTTGACCGACAGCGTGATCTCCTTGGTCAGGTTCACACCCGCCGAGAAGTCGAGCTGACTGTACGGCGCCACCATTTCGCGCGAGCCGAGACGGCCGATCGTGCGGAAATAGCTGGAGCGGTAGTTGTAGCTCAGACGCGCCTGGAAGATCCCGCTTTCGAAATAGGGGATCACGTTGACGGTGTGGCGCGACAGATAGGGCAGGTTCAGCGCCGCGCCGGTCGTGTCGACCGACGATGTCGAGCTGTCCTGGTACGAATAATTCGCCTGGATGCCGAAGCCGCCCCAGATTTCGGTCTGGCCCGAAATCAGCGCGCCATTGACCTTCGCCTTGCCGCCGTTGATCGGCTGGTTGACGTTATACGTCGTCAGCGCACCCGCCAGCGTATTGAAATACACCGCATTGGTGCGGGTGTTGATGATATAGTTCGAGATGTCGCGACGGAACAGCTCGACCGCGACCAGCGAGCCGGCACGCGGATACCATTCCGCGGTCAGTTCGTAATTGGTCGACTCATAAGGCTTCAGGTTCGGATTGCCGCCGCCGCCGTCGCGGGTGACGTTGTTGAGCGACAGCGACGCCGCCAGGTCCTCGTAGCGCGGACGCGAGATCACCCGGGCGACCGCGCCGCGCACGATCACCTTCGGGCTGATCGAATAGGCGATGTTCACGCTGGGCAGGAACTTCAGATAGTCCGTGGTGGTGGTGGTGGGCACCGGCACCGGGTTGGGCAGGTTGCTCTGCGTCACCGCATATTGCGACTGGTCGCGGGTGTAGACCAGACGACCACCGATATTGCCGCGCAGGCCGCCCTGGTCGAAATTCGCCTGGACGTACGAGGCCATGACGGTTTCGCGCACGCGGGTGGAGGCGCCGATCTTGTTGACCAGCGGGCTGTTGATCGCCTTGGACAGGATGTCGATCACTGCCTGGTCCGGCAGGTTCAGATACTGGGTCGCATTGCCCGAACCGCCGGTGCCGTCGAACACGCCGCCCGGCGTGGCGAGCGTGGTGACGCCGAACTGGTTGGCGGTCATCGACGTGGTCATGTAGGTGTTGATGCCACGCGCATCGAGCCGGTTGACGTGATCGGTCACGCGGCTGCCCAGCAGGATCTGGGTGAACGGGCCGAACTCGACCGGAATGGTCGCGTCATAACCGCCGAAGATATCGCGGTCGGTGGTGACGCTATAGTCCAGGCCGCCGATCTGGGCGGCGCGCAGATTCTGGCCGTTGATGACGACCGGACGGCCCTCGATCGTGGCGTCGTTGTTGTTCGGGTTGGTGAAGTAGTTGGCGGGGTTGGTCGGATCGCCGACATAGTTGACCGTCGCCGACTTCGGCCCGAACGCATAGCTGAACGGCAGCTTGGTCTGCACGTTGAACAGATATTCGGGGTTGCGGCCGCCGGTCGCACGCGACCAACCGCCCGCGAAGCTGACCTTCGCGCCGTCATCGCCTTCCCAATCGGCGAAGAAGTTGAGGTTGTCGGTCTTCAGCTTCGACTTGCGGACCAGCGTGTCGAGCTGCGACGACTGGTTGGTCGCGGCACCGAAGCTGGCCGAGTTGACCACGCCGTTGCTGATATTGGCGGTCTGCAGCACATTGCCGGTCCACGCACCGGGAATGGTGTACATCGACTGGCTGTAATTGTTGTAGTTGCCGTCGATGTGCAGCCCGTTCAAGGTCAGCGTCAGGTTGGGGGCCGGGCGATACTGGATCGTGCCCGACACGCTGGCGCGTTCGCGGGTCTGCTGGAAATAGGCATAGTTGATGCCGAAGGGCGACGCGGCCTTGTACAGGTCGGCGATGGAGCCGCCGGTGATCGTCGCGTTCGGGCTCTTCAGGCTCAGCGCTCCATTGGAGCAGTTGACGAACGGGCTGTTATACGGACAGGCGGTTCCGGGCGCCGCCGCGGCTGCATTGTCATAGCCGAAGAATTCGACACCGGCGCGGGTCAGCTTCTGCTTGTCATAGGTCGCGGCGACCAGGAAACCGAAATTGTCGGCTTCATTGTGCCAGCTGTACAGGCCCGATCCGCGGATATTGCCCTTTTCCGAACGGTCGTTGTACGAATAACCGCCCGAGGCGAAGACCGAATTGGGCTTCAGGTCGAGCGGGCGACGGGTGCGCACGATGACCGTGCCGCCCAGGCTGCCTTCCTCGATACGCGGTTCCGGCGACTTGTAGACCTCGAGGCGATCGACCAGTTCGGGCGCGAGCAGCGAATAGTTGAAGGTCCGGCTGGACGGATCGTTGTCATTGCCGCCCCAGTCGGCCGAGGCCAGCGCATGGCCGTCGAGCAGCATGCGGTTCAGCGCCGGGTCGGTGCCGAGGATGGCGACCTTCTCGCCCTCACCGAAGCGGCGGTCGATGCTGACGCCCGGAATGTGCGACAGCGACTCCGCGACGTTGCGGTCGGGGAACTTGCCCACGTCCTCTGCGGTGATGACGTCGACGACGGCGTTGGCCTCGCGCTTGACGTTGATCGCGTTGCGCAGGCTGGACCGGATGCCGGTGACCACGACGTCACCCGTGTCGGCCTGGTCGCTGCCCGGTGCGGTCTGGGTCGGTGCGTCGGCGGACGGCGTCGCGGTCTGTGCAAAGGCGGTGCCCTGGATACCGGCCAGTGCGGTCGCCGTCAGGATCATGCCGCGGAAGCTCAACATGGTGAAATCCCCCAAAAATCTTTCGCCGCTCCACCGCGCGCGCTTTTATTGTTGTCTGGGGATGGCTGGTGGCGTCCTCCCCGGCCGGCTTTTTATATGATATGCCGGAACTACCAACTTGTAACCAAACTGACATTGGTCCGTAAACGGAAAAAATGTGACGTTCTCGTCATGAGACCATTGGGCTGGCGCATTGTCCGGCGTGCTGCTTAAATGACGCATCCGTGAAAGATCCGCGCGGCAGTGGTCCGGGCGGGCGGGGCAAATGGGCCGGGGGAAGTTCAAGATGGTCATGTCACCAGTCCGGGCCGGGGCGCCGCTGCTGGAGATTTGCGTCGATGACGCGGATGGCGTGGCGGCGGTCGTGGCGGCGGGAGCCGACCGGATCGAGCTTTGCGGCGCGCTGGCCCTGGGCGGGCTGACGCCCTCGGCGGCGCTGGTCGCTCATGCGGTGGAGTCCGGCGTGCCGGTGCATGCGATGGTGCGGCCCCGTGACGGCGATTTCCGCTATGACTGTGCCGATATGGCACTGGCCACCAAAGAAATTCGTCACATGGTGGCGATGGGCGTGGCGGGGGTCGTGGTCGGGGCGATGGCGGACGACCGGCGGCTGGACCTGGACGTGCTCGCTCGATGGCGGGAGGCAGCGGCCGGAGTGGCGATCGTGCTGCACCGGGCGATCGACCTGGTGGCGGACCCCGTCGAGGCGGTCGGACAGGCGGCGGCGCTGGGCTATGACCATATCCTGACGTCCGGCGGTGCGGCGACGGCCGAGCAGGGCGCGGAGGTCATCGCAAAGATGGTCGCGGCGGCCGATGGGCGCTTGTCCATCATCGCGGGATCCGGCGTCTCGGCGGACAATGTTGCGGCGCTGATCGCCCGGACCGGGGTCGATGCGGTCCACGCCTCGGCCAGCATGCGCGAGGATTGGGGGGATTCGCGGGTGCTCGACATGGGTTTTGCCATGGGGCCGAGGCGTCGGACGAGTGCCGATCGCATCGCGGCAATCCGACGGAAGATAGGGGAAGGATAAAAGCCAATGTATGCCAAATATAATACCTATTGCTCGCTTGGTTCGGCTGCGATAAGCCTGTCGATGAAGCGGGGCGTGGCATGAGCGACGCCCGGGCAAAGGGGGATGGCGCGGCCATGACATTCTCGGCGCAGGTCGGCTCCTTCCGAAAGGGGAACCCCGCGCCGTTATACCTCCAGCTCCAGCAACTGCTGCGTGATGCGATCACCAGCAATATCCTGGCCGAGGATGACGCGATCCCCGCCGAGCGCGATCTGGCGATCGAATATGACGTGTCGCGGATCACGGTGCGCAAGGCGATCGGCGGGCTGGTCGAGGAAGGGCTGCTGACGCGCAGGCGCGGCGCCGGGACCTTCGTCGCGGGTCGTGTCGAGAAGAGCTTCTCCAAACTGTCCTCCTTCTCGGAGGACATGATCGCGCGCGGTCGCACGCCGAGCAGCCAGTGGGTCAGCCGTGCGCCGGGCACCGTGACGCCGGAAGAGGCGTTGTCGCTGGGCCTGTCGCCGGGTGCGCCGGTCTATCGCTTCCAGCGTGTGCGCTTCGCCGACGAGGTGCCGATGGCGATCGAGGTGTCGACCATCGCGGGCTTTGCGCTGCCGTCGATCGAGGCGGTCGACCGGTCGCTCTATGCGGCGCTGGAGCGGACCGGCAACCGGCCGGTGCGCGCGCTCCAGCGGCTGCGCGCGGTGCCGTTCGGGGCCGATCATGCCAAGATGCTGGATGTCGATCCGGGCCATGCGGGCCTGTTGATCGAACGGCGCGGATTTCTACGCGATGGACGGGCGGTGGAATATACCCAGTCCTTCTATCGCGGCGATGCCTATGATTTCGTCGCGGAGTTAACCGATGTCTGATGTGATGACCGCCGGTAGTGCGGGGACCAGCACCCTGATGGGAGCGGAAGCGGGGGAGGCGCCGGAAGCGATCGCCCGGTTGCTCGCGCGCAATGCGCCGACCGTCAAGGCGCTGGCCGAGCGGCTGCGCGCCGCCCCGCCGCCGGTGATCATCACCATCGCCCGTGGGTCGTCGGACCATGCCGCGACCTATGGCAAATATATCCTGGAGACCAAGACCGGCGTGCCGGTGTCGTCGGCCGCGCCCTCGGTCGCGTCGATCTTCGAGACGCCGATGAAGGTGCAGGGCGCGCTGGTCATCGCCATTTCGCAGTCGGGGCGCAGCCCGGACCTGTTGGCGACGGTCGAGGCGTACCGGGCGGGCGGGGCGCATATCGTCGCCTTGGTCAATGACGAGGAGTCGCCGCTGGCGATCGGCGCGGACACCTTCCTGCCGCTGTCGGCCGGTCCCGAAAAGGCCGTCGCCGCCACCAAATCCTGCCTGACCGCGCTGGCGGGTCTGGCGCAGCTCGCCGCCGCCTGGGCAGGCGACGAGACGCTGGAGGCCGCTCTCGACGATCTGCCGGGTCAGGTCGAACAGGCGCTGGGCCTCGACTGGTCCCCGGCGGTCGAGGGGCTGCGCGAGGTCAGCCAGATGTTCGTGCTGGGTCGCGGTTACGGCTATGGCGTGGCGCAGGAAGCCGCGCTCAAGCTCAAGGAAACCTGCTCGATCCAGGCCGAGCCGTTCAGTGCCGCCGAAGTGCGCCATGGCCCGATGCGCATCGTCGAGCCGGGCTATTCGGTGCTGGGCTTCGCTACCTCCGACGTGGCGGGTGAGGATGTGAAGGCGGTCGCCGACCAGTTCGAAGTGCGCGGTGCCAAGCCGTTCGTCGCGGGGCAGGGCGGTGCGCTGCCCATGGTGACCGGGCATCCCGCGCTGGAGCCGATTGCGATGCTCGCCAGCTTCTACCGCATGGTCGAGGCGCTGGCGCTCGCCCGTGGCATGGACCCCGACTCGCCGCCGCATCTGCAGAAAGTGACCCGCACGCTATGACCCGCTTCCGTTTCGTCAACGGCCATGTCGCGACTTCGGGCGGCGTCCTGCCCGGTGCGGAAATCGTCGTTGACGGCGATCGCATCGCCTCGATCGGCGCGGTTGAGGGTTCGGCCGATACGATCGACCTGAACGGCGGCTGGGTCGTGCCCGGCTATATCGACACGCAGGTCAATGGCGGCGGCGGCGTGCTGTTCAACGACCGGCTGGACGTGGACGGCATCGCGAGTATGGCGGCGGCGCATGCCGCCTATGGCACCACCGCGATGCTGCCGACTTTGGTCAGCGAGACGCCGGACAAGATCGCCCGCGCGCTCGACGCGATCGACGAGGCGATCGAGGCGAAGGTGCCTGGCATCGTCGGCATCCATGTCGAGGGGCCGGTGCTCAACCCGGCGCGCAAGGGCATCCACGATCCGACGCGGTTCCGCGATCTGGACGACGAAATGGTCGCCGTCCTCACCCGCCCGCGCAAGGGCAAGGTCATGCTGACCATCGCGCCCGAGCGGGTGCCGGTCGCCACCATCCGCCGTCTGGCGGAGGCGGGCGTGCTGGTGAGCGCGGGCCATAGCGAAGCCAGCTACGAACAGGCGGTCGAGGCGTTCGGCGCGGGCGTCGTCGGCGTCACGCACCTCTACAACGCGATGCCCGCCATGCAGCAGCGCGTACCGGGTCTGGCGGGCGCGACGCTGGACGATCCGCATCCGTATAGCGGCCTCATCATCGACGGCTTCCACGTCTCCGCGCCGATGTTGCGGCTGGCGGTGAAGGCGCGGCCGTTCGAGAAGCTGATGCTCGTCACCGATGCCATGTCGTCGGTCGGCGCGGTGGAGAAGGACTTCGTCCTGCACGGCCGTCATATCGACGTGTCGGGCGGCAAGTGTACCTATGCCGACGGCACGCTGGCAGGCTCGGACCTCGACATGGGGTCGGCGGTCGCCAATGCGGTCGAGCAGCTGCGCATCACCGTCGACCAGGCGGCGGTGCTGGCCGCCACCAACCCGGCGGCGTTTCTGGGCCTGTCGCATGAGCGTGGGGCGCTGGCGACGGGATTGCGCGCCGACTGGGTGGTGCTCGACGCCGCGCTCAAGCCGGTCGAGACGCGCATTGCCTCGGCGGAGCCGGTCGCGGCATGACGGTCGCGCGCCGCGACCTTCTGCTGGGCAGTGCGGTGGTGGGGCTGGCGGGCGGCATTGCGCCGGTCCCGGCCTTCGCCGCCAGCCGCCGCCCGGCGGACGGCGCGGGCGCGCTGCCCATGCCCGAGCCGGTGGACCAGCTTCCCCCCGCTTTGCCGGTGCAGGATGCCGCGCGCGTCCTGATGGATCGCGGCTGGCTGTTCCACGAAGGCGATGTCGCGCCTGCGCCGCTCGACACGCACAACGCCACTTACCTGTCGGTCAAGGCCGGGAATGCACGCGGCGCGGCGGCGGTCGATTATGACGACAGCGACTGGCAGGCGGTCGACCTGCCGCACGACTGGGCGTCCTTCCAGCCCTTCGTCAAGACCGCCAATGTCGCGCAAGGCTATCGCCCGCGCGGGATCGGCTGGTATCGGCGCAGCTTCCGGCTGGATCCCGCCCAGCGCGGTCGCCGGATCGAGCTGGAATTCGGTGGCATCGCGACCTTCGCGACGATCTGGGTCAATGGCAGCGTCGTTTCGCACAATTTCTCCGGTTACAACGCCGTCCGCATCGACCTGACCCCGTTCGCGCGCTTCGGGGATGAAGCCAATGTCGTCGCGGTCCGGGTGGATGCGGACGCGATGGAGGGCTGGTGGTATGAGGGTGCCGGGCTCTACCGCCATGTCTGGCTGGGCGATTATGCGCCGGTGTCGATCGCGACCGACGGCGTGCATGGCGATCCGCGCAAAGGCGCGTCCGGCTGGCATGTTCCCGTCACCGCGACGTTGACCAGCATCGTCGAGACCGACAGCCCGGTCACGGTCGAGGCGCGGCTGCTCGACCCGCAGGGCAAGGTGGTCGCGCAAGGACAGGCAAAGGCGACGGTGCCCGCGCTGGACGAAGGCAAGGCGGTGCTCGACCTGCCGGTCGCCGACCCCATGCTCTGGTCGGTCGAGCGGCCGATCCTCTACACGCTCGACGTGCGGCTGGTCCGCGACGGACAGGTGGCGGACGAGCGGCGGGTGCCGATCGGCTTCCGCACGATCCGCTTCGATGCGGCCAACGGCTTTTTCCTCAACGACCGCCCCGTCAAGCTGAAGGGCGTCTGCCTGCATCAGGATCATGCGGGCGTCGGCACTGCGATCCCCGATGCGCTGCTCGGCTGGCGGCTGGAGCGGCTGAAGGCGATGGGCTGCAATGCCATCCGGTCCAGCCACAATGCGCCGACGCCGGAACTGCTCGACTGGTGCGACCGGCTCGGCCTGCTGGTGATGAACGAGAACCGGCAGTTCAATCCCGCGCCCGAATATCGTGCGCAGCTGGAATGGCTGGTCCGGCGCGACCGCAACCACCCCAGCGTCATCCTGTGGTCGGTCTTCAACGAGGAGCCGATGCAGGGCACGCCTGCGGGCGTCGAGATGGTCAAGCGCATGGCGCACTGGGTCCGCGCGCTGGACGACAGCCGCCCGGTGACGGCGGCGATGAACGGGGCATTCTTCAATCCGATCAACGTCGCGCAGGTCGTCGATGTGACCGGGTTCAACTATTATCAGGGCGATTACGGCCGCTATCACCAGCTGAACCCGGCCAAGCCGATGACCAGCTCGGAGGATACCAGCGCCTTCATGACGCGCGGCGCGTTTGAGAGCGATCCGGCCCGCCACATCGCGTCGAGCTACGACGTCGAGGCGGCGAGCTGGGGCGATACGCATCGCGGTGCGTGGAAGAAGATCGCCGAGCGCGCCTTTGTGGCGGGCGGCTTCGTCTGGACCGGCTTCGACTATCATGGCGAGCCGACGCCCTATGAATGGCCGACCATCGCCAGCTTCTTCGGTATCATGGACCTGTGCGGCTTTCCCAAGACCGCCTTCGACATACACCGCGCCGCCTGGGTCGATGACCAGCCCGTGGTCGCGATCGCGCCGCACTGGAACTGGCCGGGTCGCGAGGGCAAGCCGACCAAGGTCCTGGTCCTGTCCAATGCCGAACGTGTCGTGCTTCGCCTGAACGGCAAGACGGTGGGCGAAGCGACGGTCGACCGGCTTATGGGCAATGAGTGGACCATACCCTACGCGCCGGGCCGGATCGAGGCGATCGCCTATCGCGGCGGGCGCGAAGTCGCGCGCGCCGCGCATGAGACGGTCGGCGCGGCCATAGCGCTGCGGCTGACCCCGGCGCGCACCGTGATGGCGGGCGATACCGAGGACGCGCAGGCGATCACGATCGATGCGGTCGACGCCAGGGGGCGTCACGTTCCGACCGCCAATCTGATGACCCGCTTCACCATCGAGGGCGGGGCGATTATCGGCGTCGGCAATGGCGATCCCAACAGCCACGAGTCCGAAAAGGGCAACCAGCGTTCGCTGTTCAACGGTCTGGCCCAGATGATTGTGCGGCCCGATACCGGGCGTGGGCGGATCGTCATCCGCGCGACGGCGGACGGGCTGAAACCGGCGACGCTGAAGCTCGACCGGCTGGGCGTGAAACCGCGTGCGCAGGTCGCGGTGATGAGCGGCGATATGGACGTGCGCGAATGGCGGCGCTCGCCGCTGCTGGCGACCAGGCCTGCGCCCGATCTCGCGCCCGCCGCGAGCGATAATAATGGCTGGGCCTTTGTCCAGGCGGGCACGCCGACCCCGGCGGAAGGGGCTGGCTGGCGTGTCTATCGTGCGGTCGTGACACCCCGGCGGGCGGTCGCGGCACGCGGCGGCGAACTGCGGCTGGCCTCGGTCGGCGGCATGGCGAGCCTGTGGGTCGATGGCCAGCTGGTCGCGGAGAAGCGCGATCCCAAACCCGGCCCCATGACCGCGCCGCTTCCGGCGGGCGCGGGCAAGCGGACCATCGCGCTGATCGTCGCGGGGATGGGCAATATCGATAGCGGCCTGCTGGGCCGGGTGACGATCGATCCGCGCTGAATGCGTCGGCGATCGCTCACGGGGAAGGAATGCAGTTTGGCGAAAGTGACGTGCGATGAGTGACCTGACCGTTTATGCGCCGCTGGCCGGCTGGGTGACGCCGCTCGCCGACGTGCCGGACCCGGTCTTCGCCGAAAAGATGCTGGGCGACGGCATGGCGATCGATCCGGTCAACGACGCGCTGTGCGCGCCCTGCGACGCGACCGTGCTGACCGTGCACGAGGCGGGCCATGCGGTCACGCTGCGCAGCACCGACGGCTATGAGCTGATCTGTCATATCGGCATCGACACCGTGTCGCTGGGCGGCAAGGGGCTGACGCCGCAGGTGAAGGCGGGCGCGAAGGTGTTGGCGGGTCAGCCGCTGATCCGCTTCGACCTCGATTATCTGGTCCAGAACGCCCCCGCCGTCGTCACGCCGATCATCGTCGCCGATGCCACCCGCTATGCCGTCGAGCCGATCGCCAAGGGGCTGGTGGCGGTCGGTGATCCGCTGTTGCGTGTCGTGCCGCTGGGCGGTGAGGCGGAGGTTGGCGACACCGGCGGCGAAACGCTGATCGAAGAAACGGTCGTCGCGCTCTCGCACGGCCTGCACGCCCGCCCCGCCGCGCGGCTGGTCGAGGCGGTGCGGCGTCACGATGCGCGCGTGACCCTGTATCATGGCGACCGCCATGCTTCGGCGCTGAGCGCGGTCGGTCTGCTGGGGCTGGGTCTGGGCCATGGTACGACGGTTCGGATCGAGGCGAGCGGGGCGCAGGCTGCCGCCGCCCTGGCCGAGGTCATTGCTTTCCTGAACGACGCCACGCCCGAGGAAACGCCGGTGGACGTGCCCGAGCCGGTACGCGGCGAGGGGCCGGGGCTGGGCGGTGTCCCCGCCGCGCCGGGCCTTGCGGTCGGGCCGATCCACCGTCTGGCCCGCGCCGCCATTCCGGTCGAGACGCTGGCGGGGACGGGCGAGGAAGAGCGCGCGCGCCTGAACGGGGCGCTCGATACGGTGCGCGAGGGGCTGGCGCAGGCCGCCGCCGCCGGTGGCGCACGTGGCGGCGTGATGGCGGCGCACGGCGCGATGCTGGCCGACCCGACGCTGACCGACGCCGCGCTGGCCGCGATAGGCCGGGGGCTGAGTGCAGGCGTGGCGTGGCAGGAAGCAATCACCGAACAGGTCGCGGTCCTGCTGTCGAGCGGCGACCGTCGTATCGCCGAGCGCGCCGACGATCTGCGCGATCTCGAACGCCATGTCCTCGCGGCACTTGCGGGCCTGCCCATTGAAGGGCCGAGCGTCCCCAAGGGTGCGATCCTGGTCGCCGAGGATCTGCTGCCCAGTCAGGTCGCCGCGCTCGACGCGGCCGTCGTGGCGGGCATCGCGCTGGTCAAGGGCGGGCCGACCTCGCACGCCGCGATTCTGGCGGCGGGCATGGGGTTGCCCATGGCGGTCGCGTTCGGTGAGCCGCTGGCCGCGCTGGAGGATGGCCGGGTGATCGTGCTCGACGCCGATCGCGGCCTGATCGATCCCGAACCCGATGCCGAGGCGCAAAGCGAGGCGCGCGACACCATCGCCCGCCGCAAGGCCGAGATGGAGGCCGCCCGCGCCGCGCAGGGACCCTGCCGCATGGCCGATGGTACCCGGATCGAGATGTTTGCCAATCTGGGCTCGGTCGCCGATGCCGAGGCGGCGGTGGCCGAGGGCGCGGAGGGCTGCGGCCTGCTGCGCACCGAATTCCTGTTCCTGGAACGCGAAACCGCGCCGACTCGTGACGAGCAGGCCCGCGATTATCAGGCGATCGCCGATGCGCTGGGCGACCGGCCGATGATCGTCCGACTGCTCGATGTCGGCGGCGACAAGCCCGCGCCCTATATGGACCTGCCCGTCGAGGAGAATCCGGCGCTGGGCCTGCGCGGCATCCGCGTGTCGCTCGCCGATCCGCAGCTGCTGGAGGATCAGGTCGGCGCCATCCTGGCGGTGCGCCAGCCGTGCCGGATCATGGCGCCGATGATCGCCAGCCTGTCCGAGCTGGAGGCGGTGCGCGCGGTCGTCGACCGGCACGGTCGCGAGGCGGAGGTCGGGGTGATGATCGAGACCCCGGCGGCCGCGATTTCCGCCGATATTCTCGCGCGTAAGGCCGACTTCTTCTCGATCGGTACGAACGATCTGACCCAATATACGCTGGCCATGGATCGCGGCAACGCGGCGGTGGCGGCGGGGGTCGACGGGCTTCATCCGGCGGTGCTTCGCCTGATCGGCACGACCTGCGACGGCGCGGCCAGGCATGACACGCCGGTCGGTGTCTGCGGCTCGCTCGCCGCCGATCGTCTGGCGGTGCCGATCCTGCTCGGCCTGGGCGTCACCGAATTGTCGGTGCCCCCGGCGCGGGTGGCGGCGATCAAGGCATTGGTCGGCAAGCTCGACATGGTGAAATGCCGCGCCGCCGCGATTGCCGCGCTGGCGCTTCCCTCGGCGGCGGCGGTCCGCGCGCACATCACGACTATGCTTCAGGAGATCGGCGCATGAGCTCGCCCATGGCCACCATCCAATCGCTCGGGCGGGCGCTCATGCTGCCCATCGCGGTGCTGCCGGTCGCGGGCCTGCTGCTGCGGCTGGGCCAGCCCGACATGCTGAACATCGCCTTCATGGCGAATGCGGGCAATGCGATCTTCGACAATCTGGGCCTGTTGTTCGCGGTCGGCGTCGCCACCGCCTTTGCCCGTGACGGCAATGGCGCGGCGGCGCTGGCGGGCGTCGCCTGCTATCTCGTCACCATCAAGGGTGCCGAAACGCTGATCGTGCCGCCCGCCGGGACCGGGGCCGGGCTGGCCAAGGATATCGCCGCGACCGTCGAGGCAGCGTGGCGGACCAAGTCGGTCCATCGTTTCGACGTGCCGGTCGGCATCGTCGCAGGGTTGATCGGCGGCAATTTCTACAACCGCTTCGCCACCATCAAGATGCCGGAATATCTGGCCTTTTTTGGTGGTCGTCGCTTCGTGCCGATCATCTCTGGCATTGCGGGCCTGGGTCTCGCTGCGCTGTTGGGCGTGGCCTTCGGTCCGGTCAATACGGGCATCGACGCCCTCAGCCAGGGCATCGTCCAGGCGGGCGGGCTGGGGCTGTTCGCCTTTGGCGTGCTGAACCGCCTGCTGGTCGTTACCGGCCTGCATCACATCCTGAACACCGTCGCCTATTTCGTGGTCGGCGATTATCAGGGCAAGACGGGCGACCTGACCCGCTTCTTCGCGGGCGATCCGACCGCGGGCGCGTTCATGAGCGGCTTCTTCCCCGTCATGATGTTCGGCCTGCCCGCCGCGTGTCTGGCCATGTATCATGAAGCGCTGCCGGAGCGGAAGAAGGCGGTCGGCGGCATGTTGTTCAGCCTGGCGCTGATGTCGTTCCTGACCGGCGTGACCGAGCCGATCGAGTTCAGCTTCATGTTCCTGGCGCCGGTCCTCTATGCCTTCCACGCTGTTCTGACCGGCCTTTCGGAAGCACTGATGAACGCGCTGGGCGTGCGGCTGGGCTATACCTTCTCGGCCGGTCTGTTCGACTATGTCATCAATTTCGGCAAGGCGACCAAGCCGCTGATGCTGCTGCCGATCGGCGCGGCCTATGCGCTGATCTATTACGGCGTGTTCCGCTTCGCGATACGCCGCTGGAACCTGCAGACGCCGGGCCGTGAACTCAAGGCGGCGGCAGAGGGCGAGGCGACCGAGATCGCGGGCGGACGCGGCGCCTCCTTCATCGCGGCGATGGGCGGCAGCGCGAACCTCAGCGAGATCGCGGCCTGCACCACCCGCCTGCGCCTGATCGTGGTCGATCCGGCCCGGGTCGACGAACCCGCGCTCAAGCGGCTTGGCGCGCGGGGTATCCTTCGTCCCTCGGCCAGCGGCGTTCAGATCGTACTGGGTCCGATTGCCGACGCCGTGGCGATGGAAATGCGCGCGGCCGTCGAATCCGGGCCGATCGCCGCCACCGCTCGTGCGGCGGCGCCGGTGACGGCTGCGCCGGTCCAGACGGTGACCGCCACGGGGCTGACCAGTCTGCCGGATATACTCGTCCGGGCGATGGGTGGCGCGGACAATATCGTTTCGGCCAGCCACCATGCCGGACGGTGGCGCGTCGTCCTTGCCGATCCAGGGCGTCAGGCCGGAACGACGCCGGACGAGGCTCGGGCGATCGCAAAGGTCGCGCCCGACATCGTCCACATCCTGGTTGATTAAATTGCTGTCATTCTGGTGTTAATCATATTGCCGCCTGAAGCGCAGCCTATATAGCCGCGCGTAACGGTTTATGAAACGGATAACGGTCGCGCTTGGACGATGACCGAGACGGAGGGAATTGTTGGTCAGCGAACCGTCAGAAGCCTTGGACGATAAGCGGCTCTACCGCGCCCCGGCGCTGGAAAAAGGGCTCGATATCTTGGAGCTGCTGGCCGCCGAGGACTTTCCCTTGACGATGAGCGCGATCGTCACCCGTCTCGGCCGGTCGACGGGAGAGCTGTTCCGCATGATCCAGGTTCTGGAACATCGCGGCTATGTCGCGCAGGGGCCGGACGGCTATGTCATGACCTCGCGCCTGTTCCATCTGGGGCTGAAGCGTCCGCCGGTGCGCAGCCTGATGGAACAGGCGTTGCCCGAGATGCGGATGCTGTCCGACCGTATCGGCCAGTCCTGCTACCTTGCCATTCCCTCCGGCGCGGCGTCGTCGGTCATCGCGCGGATGGAGGCCAATACCTCGGTCGGCTTTTCGGTGCGTGTCGGCTATCGCCGCCCCATCCATGAAACTCCGTCGGGTCATGTACTCTACGCCTTCCAGTCCGATCAGACCCGGACCGAATGGGACGACCTGTTCGATCCGCCTCTGTCGGATCAGCGTCGTGCGGAACTGATCGCGACGGCCGACGGAATTCGTGCTCAGGGCTTTGCGCGGGCGGACAGTGCCGAACTGCCCGGCATGGTCGAACTGGCCGTGCCGATCATGCGTGGGGACCGCGCCGTCGCCGTACTGACCGTACCCTTCATCCGCATCACCGATGCGACGGTGGATGTCGACCAGGCGCTGGCGACGCTGCGCGCGACGGCGACGCGCATTTCCGAACAGCTGATCGGTAACGACGCCCGTATCTGATGGCCGTATCCGGCGGCGGCCTGATCCCGACTTGTCGCGCCGCATCTTCGCGGCGATAGGGCCGCTCCCCGATTGAACAAATCCGACGAGCCGGACTTTAGAACCGATCGTCGAACCACCAACGCGTGTGATCGATCGGACAGGTACGGGGGACCATCAGTTGCTGTGGAAATATTACAAGGGATCGTTTCTGTTCACATCGCTCTGTCTGGCCATCGCGGCCTGGCTGGGCTTTCAGAGCACGGGGACGGTCCCCGGTACGCTCGGCATCCTGTGGATCGTGCTGGTTCTCGGCGTGCTGGAAGTGTCGCTGTCCTTCGACAATGCGGTCGTCAATGCGACCGTCCTGCGCGATATGGACGACAAATGGCGCCACCGCTTCCTGACCTGGGGCATCGTCATCGCCGTGTTCGGGATGCGCATCGTCTTCCCGCTGGCCATCGTCGCGATCGCCGCGCATCTGGGACCGATCGAGGCGGTGAAGCTCGCGGCGGGGGATCCGGTTCGCTACGAACAGATCATCACCTCGGCCCATGTCGGCATTTCGGGCTTTGGCGGCAGTTTCCTGGCCATGGTCGGCCTGAACTTCTTCCTCGACGACGAAAAGGAGGAGCATTGGCTGCCCGTTATCGAACGCCCGCTGGCCGCGCTGCGTGACATTTCGGGGCTGGCGACCGGCATCGTCCTGCTGGCGCTCTATGCCATTTCTCGCTTCATCCCGGCGGAAGAAGCGATGACCTTCATCATCTCGGGCATCTTCGGGCTGCTGACCTATATCGCGGTCCATGCCATTGGCGTGTTGCTGGGCAGCGACGGGGATGCCGCGACGGGGGCGGCCGCGCGATCGGGCTTTGCGGCTTTCCTGTATCTCGAAGTGCTCGACGCCAGCTTCTCGTTCGACGGGGTGATCGGCGCGTTCGCGCTGTCGAACAACCTGTTCATCATTGCGCTGGGCCTGGGCATCGGGGCGATGTTCGTCCGTTCGATGACGATCATGCTGGTCGATCACGGCACGCTCGCACAATATCGCTATCTGGAGCACGGGGCCTTCTACGCCATCGTCGCACTGGCGACGATCATGCTGTTGTCGGTGCGCTTCCACATTCCGGAGACGATCACGGGGCTGATCGGTGCGACGCTGATCGGCCTGTCCTTCTGGGCATCGGTCCGCAGCAACCGGAAGGAGCCGCAGGACCCGTCGCATGGCGGCGATCCCGTGCGCGCGGCGGGCAAGCCGATCGGCGACTGAGGCGGCGATCGTGTCGGATGCGGAACACTTTGCCCATGCGGGGGATTTCCCCTCCGAACGCTGGGCGAGGGATAGGTCATGTCGGTTTCCGCAATCGATACGCGACGGCAGCAAAGGCGCACCGACGACGGGCGGTGCCTGACGGAATTGTTCCTGAAAGGGCGGGGCCGGGACACCATGACGGCCGATGACGTCGCGATGCTGGAGGACAGTATCGAGGAGGTTCGCGCCATCCCCGCCCGCACCATCGTCATCCGTCGGGACGAGCGGGTTCGTTACAGCAGCCTGCTGCTGGAAGGCGTGATGTGCCGGTATATGGACGACCGGCAGGGCAACCGCCAGATCGTCGCCTTCCACGTCCCTGGCGATTTCGTCGACCTGCACGGCTTCGCCATGCGCCATCTGGACCATGACGTCGCCACGCTGACCCCGGTACGGGTCGCGCTGGCGGGGCATGACCGGCTGGAACGGATCGTCGCGGACTATCCCCGGCTGACCCGGTTGCTGTGGTTTTCGACGCTGCTCGACGCGGCGATGCACCGGGAATGGGTGTTCCGGCTTGGGCGGCTGGAGGCGGATGGGCGCGTCGCGCATCTGTTCTGCGAGCTTCACGCACGGCTGGCCATGGTCGATCTGGTTCGCGACGGCGTGTTCCGTTTCCCGGTGACGCAGATCGATCTGGCCGAGGCGGCGGGGATCACGCCGGTCCACCTCAATCGCGTCCTTCGCTCCCTGCGCGAGCGGGGACTGATGACCTTCCGCAGCGGTGAGGCGCACATCCTCGACCTCGACATGCTGGCGGCGCTGGCCGATTTCGATCCCGGCTATCTCTATGGCGGCGGCCCGACCCTGGAGAAGCAGGGCGCATGACCCCGCTCAGTGATCCCGGCGACCCCTATCACGGCGTCCATGACGATGCGGGCGTGGCGACCGCCGAGTGCGGGATCGTGATGCTGGACGGGCCGAATGGCGTGGCGGTGGCGATGACGCCTGCCGCCGCACGCGCCACCGGCGAAGGGCTGGTGGCGGCGGCCAGACTGGCGGAGGCGCAAGGAAGCGAGGGGTAGGTCACAAGGCTTTACCCGCCGAAACACGGGCTTATGGTGATGACGCGCGTTTCATGACCGGGAGTTCACATTGCGTCATCTGTCCCTTGCCGCCGCTCTGGCGGCTCTGTTGAGCACGTCCGCGATGGCGTCTCCGCCCCAGGCCGTACAGGCCCCCGCCGCCAATCCGCTGATCGCGCCCTGGACCGGCCCCTATGGCGGGGTGCCGCCCTGGGACAAGGTGAAGCCCGAACTGTTCCCCGCCGCCTTTGAGGCCGCGCTGGCCGAGCGTCGCGCCGAATATGACCGGATCGCCAACAACCCGGCCAAGCCGAGCTTCGCCAACACCTTCGTGCCGATGCAGAATGCCGGGCAGACGCTGAACCGCGTGATGACGTTGTTCGGGGTGATGACGGGCAACATGAACACGCCCGCCTATCAGGCGCTGGACCGCGAATGGTCGCCCAAGCTGTCCAAGGCGTCGGACGAAATCACCTTCAACCCCAGGCTGTTCGCGCGGATCGAGGCGATCTACAACGCGCGCGACACCAGCGGGCTGGATGCGCAGCAGAAGCGGCTGGTCACGCGCACCTATGACAGCTTCGTGCGGCAGGGCGCGAAGCTGACGCCCGCGCAGAAGGAGGAGTTATCCGCCTTCAACCAGAATCTCGCGATCAACTTCAGCGAGTTTTCGCAGCGTCTGCTGGCCGATGAGGGCACCGCAATCATCGTCACCGACGAGGCGCGGCTGGCGGGCCTGCCCGATAGCGTGAAGGCGGTCGCCAAGGCGGCGGCGGCCGAGCGCGGGCAGCAGGGCTGGGCGATCGTCAACACCCGCTCGGCGGTCGATCCGGTGCTCACCTTCGCCACCGACCGGGCCTTGCGCGAGCAGGTGTGGCGCGCCTTCACCAAGCGCGGCGACAATGGCGATATCAACGATACCAAGGCGACCATCGCCCGCATCGTCCGCCTGCGTGCCAACCGCGCGCATCTGCTGGGCTTCAAGACCCATGCCGACTGGCGGATGCAGGACACGATGGCCAAGACCCCGGCCGCCGCGATGGACCTGATGATGCGCGTCTGGCCCGCCGCCAAGGCGCGCGTCGCCGAGGAGGTCCGCGACATGCAGGCCATTGCAGATAAGGAAGGGGCGAAGATCACCATCGAGCCCTGGGACTATCGCTTCTATCAGGAGAAGGTCCGCAAGAGCCGCTACGACCTCGACCAGGCCGAGCTGAAGCCCTATTTCGAGCTGAACAATATCATCCAGGGTTCGCTCTATGCAGCGAACCGCCTCTACGGGCTGGAGTTCAAGGAGATCACCGGCACGGTCCCGGTGTTCGAGCCGAACATGCGCGTCTGGCATGTCACCCGCAACGGCAAGGAAGTCGGCCTTTTCTATCGCGACGATTTCGCGCGGACGGGCAAGCGATCGGGCGCCTGGGCGAACACCTATCGCGGCCAGCGCAACCTGCCGCCGGTGCAGAATGTCCTGTCGTCGAACAACAACAATTTCGCCAAGGGCGCGAAGGGCGAGCCGGTCCTCATCAGCCTGGACGATGCCGAGACGCTGTTCCACGAATTCGGCCACGCGATCCATGCGATGCTCCAGAACGTCACCTATCCGGGGCTGGCGGGCACGCCGCGCGACTTCGTGGAATATCCCAGCCAGGTGAACGAGCATTGGCTGCTGACCCGCGACGTGCTGGACAAATATGCCCGCCACTACAAGACCGGCCAGCCCATGCCGCAGGCATTGCTCGACAAGATCAAGGCGTCGGAGACCTTCAACCAGGGTTTCGCGACGACCGAATATCTGTCCTCGGCAATCGTCGACATGAAGCTGCACACCATCCCCGACGGGGTGGTCGATCCGGCGGCGTTCGAGGCGACGACCCTTCGCGAGATCGGGATGCCGAAGGAACTGGTGATGCGGCACCGCCTGCCGCAGTTCAATCACCTGTTCTCGTCGGACAGCTATTCGGCCGGGTATTACAGCTATCTCTGGTCGGAGACGATGGACGCCGACACCTTCGCCGCGTTCGAGGAAGCGGGGAGTCCGTGGGACAAGGCGACGGCGGACCGCTTTGCGCGGATCCTGTTGTCGACGGGGAATGAGACGGACCGCGCGGAGGCGTATCGTGCGTTCAGGGGGCGTGACCCGGATGTCAACGCGCTGCTGAAACAGCGCGGTTTCCCGACAAAGTAGCCCCTAGAGGGGGATGACATGGCGTTGATCTGAGCCTTGCCCCTCCCCTTCAGGGGAGGGGTTGGGGTGGGGCCTCACCACAGGCCCAGCTTATGCGGAAGCGCCCCACCCCCTGCCCCTCCCCTGAAGGGGAGGGGTGATTCAACCTGCTGTCATCCTGCTTTAACGTCATACCAGCGAAGGCTGGGATCTTTCGCAAGGGTGTACAGCCTTGCGGAAAAGGCCCCAGCCTGCGCTGGGGCGACGGTCTGTTGAAAGGAAGGCCCTCTCCATCACGCGATGGAGAGGGCCCCAAAATCAAAGCGCCTTCAGGCGGATCGCTTGGCCGCCGCCGGGGGCGAGCGACAGGGTGAGCGTGTCACCCTTCTTCACCCGCTTCGTCTCGAACGCGATCGAATGGCGGGCGTCCGTCGCATAGGTCGCACCCGGGCCGTCCTTATAGACCTGCGCCTCATAGGTCTTGCCCGGCTCCAGGAAGTCGAGCGTCACGGTCAATTCCCGCGCAGTCTCGTCGGTGATCGACCCGACATACCAGTCGCGGCTCTTCCGGTCCCGCCGTGCGAAGGTGACGTAATCGCCGACCTCGCCGTTCAGGACGCGGCTGTCCTCCCAGTCCACCGGCACGTCCGCGATGAAGCGGAAAGCCTGCGGATATTTGGCGTAATTCTCCGGCGTATCGGCCGCCATCTGGACCGGCGAGTAGAGCACGACATAGAGCGCCAGCTGCTTGGCAATGGTCGACTGGATCGGGCTATTGTCGCTGCCGGTCAGGCTGAGCACGCCGGGGGTAAAGTCCATCGGGCCTTCCAGCATCCGGGTGAAGGCCAGATTGACCTCGTGCTCGGGCGGGTTCTTGCCCGGCCAAGCGTTATATTCCATCCCCCGCGAGCCCTCGCGCGCCAGCCAGTTGGGATAGGTGCGACGCAGGCCGGTATCCTTGACCGGCTCATGGCTGTCGATCGACACCTTATACTTGGCGGCCGCCTCCAGCACGCGCAGATGGTGGTTCACCATCCACTGGCCCTCATGCCACTCACGCGACACCGAACCGTCGGCATTGACCCGCTCGATCTGGCCCGCATCGGCGACATAGCCGGTCTTCACCACATGTTCGCCATGGTCGGCGGCGAACTTGAAGGCCGGGTCGAACTGGCTTTCATAATGGCTGACCGCGCCGCCCGTCTCGTGATGGCCGATCAGCGAGACGCCTTTGGCCTTGGCGTATTTCGCCAGCGCGTCGGCGTCGAAATCCTCTGCCGGGGTCGCAAACTGCATCGCCGAGCCATTGCCTGCCCAGTCGCCGTCCCAGCCGATATTCCACCCCTCGACCAGCACGCCGGGGATGCCGTACTTCGCCGCGAAGTCGATATAGGTCTTCACATTGGCGGTGGTCGCACCGTGGCGCGGGCCGCGCGCCCAGCTCCATTCGCCCTTGATCATCTTCCACCAGACGCCGACGAACTTGCCCGGCTTCACCCAGGACACGTCGCCCAGCTTGTTGGGCTCGTTCAGGTTGAGCATCAGATGGCTCATATACAGCCCGCCCGCGTCGGGGGCGATCAGGATGGTCCGCCACGGCGTTTCCCACGCGCCGGTCTTCATGACCTTGGGCGCGCCCGAGCCGGGGGTGAGGACCGCCTTGAAGCTGTTCCCCTCGGTCTTCATGACGGCCATGCTGGCATAGTCGACCAGCGCCGCCTCATGGATGGCGATGTGCGTGCCGTCGTCCAGCTTCATGGTGATCGGCGTCGCCGCCGTGCCGACCGCACCGATGGGCGTGCGGTTGTAGAGATACTCTTCGCGGTTCCACAGGAAGGCGGGCTTCCACCAGGCCGTGCCGCCTTGCGCGATGTTGAACTCGGTCAGCTCCTCGGCGATGTTGGTGCTGTGCTTGGCCTGCTGCTCGGGAAATTCGTAGCGGAAGCCGACGCCGTCGTCCTGCACCCGGAACACCACGTCATAGCGGCGGTGGAGCGCGCTCGACTCCATCAGGCGGACGCGCATCTCGCGATGATTGTCGCGGATGGTGCGCCATTCGCCCCAGGGCTGGGTCCAGCTCGTATCGGCCTTGGCATGGGTGACGGCCTCGATCTTCATGCCACGCTCGATCTTGGGCGCGTCGGTAAACATCATGCCCAGCCGCGAGGGCGCGACGATCGCCTTGCCGTTGCGCGCGATCATATAGACCGCGCGGCCATCATTGTCGGTGGAGACCTGCACGGTGATCTGGCCGTTGGGCGAGGTTTCCACCGCGTCGGGTTGTCCGGCGGGCCTGGCGAATTTGAACGTCTCGTTGACCGCCGGATCGGCGGGGCCGTTCTGGGCCTGGGCGGCGCTCGCGATGAGGCCCAGCCCGATGGCAATGCTCGTCTTCATGCAGTCATCTCCCGGATCACCGCCCCGAACGCGCCCAGGCGGTCGTCGGTGGCGCTATTGATGTGGACCAGCACTTGGCCGCCGCGTGGCAGGGCAGGGGGCAGGGTCACGGGCGTGTCGCCCAGATTGAACAGGCAGAGCAGGCGCTGCTCGCCCTCGCGCCGCTCGAACGCGAGCAGCTGGTCATCGGCGTGGAGCAGCGTCAGGTCGCCGACCGCCAGCGCGGGCGTCTCCGCGCGCAATCGGACGAGGCGGCGCGTGAGGTTCAACAACGAGTCCGGGTCGCCGTCCTGCCGATTGACCGCCAGTGCGGCGTGATCCGGCCCGGTCGGCAGCCAGGGTTCCGCATCCGAGAAGCCACCGTGACGCGCATTGCTGCTCCACGGCATCGGCGTGCGTACGCCGTCGCGCGAAAGGGTCAGCGGCCAGTTGGCGATGGCCTCTGGATCGACCAGCCGCTCGAAGGGTACATCGACCTGGGTCAGGCCCAGTTCCTCGCCCTGATAGACAAAGGCATTGCCGCGCAAGGAGAGCAGCAACAGCATCTTCATCCGCGCGAACGCTTCGCGATGCTCCGGCGTCGTCCAGCGCGAGACGGCGCGTGGCGCATCATGGTTCTCGAACGCCCAGCTCGGCCAGCCGACACCCGGCTCGGCGGGCCATTTCGCCACCGCCTCGGCGACGATGCGCGGGGTCAGCCGATCGGCATAGAGGAAGTCGAAGCCATAAGCCGTGTTCAGGCGATGGTCGCCAGCGGTGAACAGCTTCATCTCGCGGTCGGCTTCGTCGCCGCCGACCTCGGCCACGGTGAAGCGGTCGCCATAACCGTCCAGCGTCGCGCGGATGCGCTCCAGGAAGGGGACGATAGCGGCATGGCTCTGATTGTAGAGCTTCAGCTGGAAGTCGAACGGCCGGGTGCGCGTCTTGCCATTGTCGGGCGCGGGCGGGTTATCGCGCAGGGACGGCTCGTGCATCATGAAGTTGATCGCGTCGAGGCGGAAGCCGTCCACACCCCGGTCCAGCCAGAAGCGCGCGGTCGCCAGCAACTCGGCCTGCACGTCCGGGTGGTGGACGTGAAGCTGCGGCTGGTCCTTCAGGAAATTGTGGAGATAATATTGCCCGCGCCGCGCGTCCCAGGTCCAGGCGGGGCCGCCGAACACCGACTGCCAGTTGGACGGCGGCGAGCCGTCGGGCTTGGCATCGGCCCAGACATACCAGTCGGCGCGCGCATTGGTGCGGCTGGAGCGGCTTTCGGTGAACCAAGGATGCTCGTCGGAGGTGTGGCTGTACACCTGATCGATGACGACCCTCAGCCCCAACTCGTGCGCGCGGGCGACCAGCGCGTCGAAATCCTTCAGCGTGCCGAAGATCGGATCGACATCGCGGTAGTCCGCCACGTCATAGCCGAAATCCTTCATCGGCGAGGTGAAGAAGGGCGACAGCCAGATCGCGTCCACCCCCAGGCTGGCGACATGGTCCAGCCGCGCGGTGATGCCGGGCAGGTCGCCGATTCCGTCGCCATTGCTGTCAGCGAAGCTGCGCGGGTAGATCTGATAGATCACCGCGCCCTTCCACCAGGGGCGGGCGGCGGTGGAAATATTTTCGGTCATCAACGGCTCTCCGCCGCGCAGACGGCATAGCCGAAGGCGGGCAATTCCAACATCAGGCTCCCCGGCGCCGCGGCGGTGGGGGCGCAGGCACCAGCCATGGTGGCGAAACGTTGCGACGCCGTTTCAACCTGCACTGCCTGCTTGAGCGGCTTGGCCGAGGTGTTGAACGCAATCACATATTCGCGCCCCGTGGCGGGATCGAAGCGGGACACGGCGAACAGGCCGGGCGCGTCGCCGCGCGCGCGGATCACCTGTCGTCCCCGCGTCAGCGCCGGATTGGCGGTGCGCAGCCGGGCGAGTGTCGCGATCTCGCGGTAGAGCGGGTGGGTGGTCACGAAGCTGTCGGTCGCGGTCGTCTTGCTCGTGCCGACAAGCTTGTTGTCGTTATAGCTGGCGACCTTGCTGGCGAACATGTCCTCGCGCGCGTCCTGATCGTTGCCGTCGCCGGCGAAACCCTGTTCGTCGCCCGAATAGATGGTCGGCACGCCGCGCAGGGTCAGCAGCATCGCATGGCCGAGTTCGACCCGCTTCAGGATTTCATCGCCCGAAGCATCCGGATTTGCGACCCGCACGTCACGGGCAAAGCGGCCATGGTCGTGATTGCCGAGAAAGGTCGGCAATATGTCCGCCGTCGCTTCCCCCTTGGAGTACAGGATATCGCCCTCGAACAGGTTGGACAGTACGCGTGTCGGTTTGTTCTCGGCGACCGTCTGGATCACGGCGTTCATGAACGCGAAGTCGAGGACCGCCGGATAATCGGCGATCTTCGTCCAGCGGGCGAGCGCGCCGGGGTCCATGCCCGCCGTCACCTCGCCGAAGATGTGGAAGTTCGGAATGCCCTTCGCCTGGGCGCGCGCCAGCATCGCGGGCACGAAGCTCCGCCAGAATTCGGGGTTCACATGCTTGGCGGTGTCGATGCGAAAGCCGTCGATGCCGAACCGGTCGATCCAGCTGCCGTAAATGTCGATCATGCCCGCGATGACGCGCGGATTCTCGGTGTAGAGATCGTCCAGTCCCGAGAAATCGCCGGTGGTCGAGCTTTCATCCTCGAAGCTCGTGTTGCCGCGATTGTGATAATAGATCGGGTCGTTGAGCCAGGCCGGAGTCTTGGCGTTCTTCTCGCCCGCCGGGACGTAGGGCGTGTAGGCGTAATTCGGGTCGGTGAGCCTGGCGAAATTCGCCGCCGTCTGCACGTCATCACCCAGAAAACCCGCATTGATCGGCTGGCCCGTCACGCCGCCGCGCCGTTGGTACGGATAGGTCGCACGATCACGATAGGGGCAGGGCGATCCCTCCGCACATTCGCGATACTGGATCACGTCCGCCGTATGGTTGACGATGATGTCCATATAGACCTTCATCCCCCGGCCATGCGCCGCCGTAATGAAGGCGCGCAGATCGGACTCGCTGCCCAGATGCGGATCGACGGTCGTGAAGTCGGTGATCCAGTAGCCGTGATAGCCCGCGCTCTCCTGCCCCCTGGCGCCCTGCACGGCCTTATTCTTGAAGATCGGCCCCAGCCAGATCGCGGTCGCGCCCAGCCCTTGGATATAGTCGAGCCGCCGGGTCAGCCCCTTCAGGTCGCCGCCATGGTAGAAGCCCTTGTGCGTCGGATCGAAGCCGGTGGTCAGCGGACCGCCCTTCAGCCCGCCGCGATCATTGGCGGTGTCGCCATTCTCGAACCGGTCGGGCAGGACGAAATAGATCACCTCGTCCTGTGGCAGGCGCTGGCGATAATCCTGTGCGGCGAGCGGCGTGGCGGTCGCGAGGAGCGCGAGCAGCAGCGTCTTCATGCAAAAACCTTTGGGGCAGGGGCGGCGCAATGCGCGGCGAGGAAGGCGTCGTGCGTCGGCAGCCGGGCGGCGACCTGCGCGGCGTGACGCCGGGTGAGGCTGAGGAAATCGTCGAGTTCGTCCGCCGAAAGTGTGTCGGCAAGGGGCTGATACCCGGCCGGGACGATGCCCTGTCCGATCATGACCTGCACCCAGGCGGGCTCGGCGAAGAGTTCATCGCCCTCGCGGCGAAACCGGCCATTGGCGCGGAACAGCGCGATCCGGGCGGCGAGGCTGTCGGGCAAGGGCACCGCGCGGCGTTCGGTCCAGAAGGGCTCGGATCGTGCGTTGGCATGGTAGTGCAGGATCAGGAAATCGCGGATCGCCAGCCACTCGGCCGCCGTCTCGCGATTATAGGCGTCCACCTCGACCGGCTGGAGCGTCTGGCCGGGCCAATAGTCGAGCAGCCGTGCGAGGCCCGACTGGATCAGATGGATACTGGTCGACTCCAGCGGCTCCAGGAACCCCGCCGCCAGCCCGAGCGCGACGCAATTGCCGACCCAGGCTCGGGCGCGTCGTCCGGTGGTGAAGCGCAGGCGGCGCGGCTCGCCCATCGCCTCGCCGTTCAGCGCGGTCAGCAGGCGATTGGCGGCCTCGTCGTCCGAGAGATGGCGGCTGTCATAGACCAGCCCGTTGCCCGTGCGGTGCTGAAGCGGAATGCGCCAGCGCCATCCCGCCCCGTGCGCGATGGCGCGGGTATAGGGGGGCAGGGGGCTGGTTCGCTCGCCCGCCACCGCCAGCGCGCTGTCGCAGGGGAGCAGCTGGGACCAGTCGTCGAATGGCTCGGCCAGCGTCTCGCCGATCAGCAGCGCGCGGAAACCCGTGCAGTCGATGAACAGGTCGCCCGCATGGGCCTCTCCGCCATCGAGCACGACATGATCGATCCGCCCCGCCATGTCGCGCGCCACCGAGGCGATCCGGCCTTCCACCCGCTCCACGCCCGCCGCCTCGGCATGGCGGCGGAGCAGCGCGGCATAGAGGCTGGCATCGAAATGATAGGCCCAGGCCAGTCCGCTCGGCAGGTCGGGGCGGCCGGGATCGGGGGCGAAGCGGCCCGCCATGGCGGCTTGCGCGCTTGCCATATGGCCCCAGAGCGAGGCCGGGTTCGCTGCGCCGCCGCCGCGCAGCCAGTAATGATGGAAGGGAACGAGGCCCAGGCCCCGCCCGATACTGCCAAAGGCATGGAGATAGCCGCTGCCTTCGCCCGACCAGCCCTCGAACCGGATGCCCAGCTTGAAACTGCCGTTCGTCGCGCGGAGGAATTCGGCTTCGTCCAGGCCCAGCATCTGGTTGAACAGGCGGATGCCGGGAATGGTCGCCTCGCCCACACCCACCGTGCCGATCGCGTCGGATTCGATCAGGGTGATGCGGGTCGTGGCGGGTACGAACCGCGCCAGCGCCGCCGCCGCCATCCAACCGGCGGTGCCGCCGCCGACGATCACGACCCTTTGGGCAATATGGTCTGCGGTGGGGCGGTCGTCCATGCGGCGTCTCACGAAACCCGCGCCGATCGCTCGACCGGCGCGGGGGTAGGGGCATCAGAAGCGATAGGTGAACCCGGCCAGGAACCGGCGGCCATAGCTCTGATAGTCGATCACCTCGTCACGGCGACCGGCATTGGTGGTGACGAACGGCGTGTCGGTCAGGTTCTGGCCCTGGACGAAGATCGACAGGCCCTTGAACGTGCCTTCCTGGAAGTCATAGCCGATCTGGCCGTCGACGATCGTCTCGTCGATGGCGCGGCGGCGGACGCGGTTGGCGCCAAAGCCCGACAGCTCACCCACGAAGGTCGAGCGGTAGCGGACCGAGCCGCGGATGTTCAGGCCCCACTTCTCGAAGAAGGCGGTGCCGTTCGCCACCCAGCGCGAATAGCCGGGAATGTCCTCGGGCTCGCCACCGGGCGTCGGGGTGATCTCGGTCTTGGTATAGGACCCGCCGCCGGTCAGGCCGAAGCCGTCGAGGAAGCCGACCAGCTGACCCAGCGGCAGCGTACCCGCCAGTTCGACGCCATAGATCTTGCCGCCGGTGCCGTTGATCGGGCGGGTGATGCGCCCTTGCGTCGGTATGCCGGCGGGCAGCGAGGCGGGCAGGGGCAGGCCGGTATAATCGTAAGGCTGCTCAAGATTGTAAACGAAGCTCTTGAGATCCTTGTAGAAGCCCTGCGCCGCCAGATAGCCCTTGGTGCCGAAATACTTCTCCACGGTCACGTCGAACGAGTTCGACCGGATCGGGCGCAGATACGGATTGCCGCCATTGCCCGAGATCAGGCCCTGCTGCGCATCGAAGCCATAGGACAGGGCGACGCGCATATCGTCGAAGCGGGGCCGCATCATCTGGCGCGCGGCGGCAACGCGGAACACCCAGTCGCTGGGCAGGCGCAGCGACAGGTTGGCGCTGGGCAGGATGTCCCAATAGGTGTCGCCCTGGACGATGTTGGTATAGCCCGAGCCGTTATAGATCAGCCCGCGCGACTTCTGGTCGGTGCCGACCGCCTGGACGCCGACATTGCCGGTCAGCTCCGCCGCGCCGATCTGTGCCCGCAGATCGGTCTGGAGATAGGCGGTCATCAGGCGTTCGGTCGTCGTGTACGCCTTGGCGGGCACGTCCGGGCTGGTGTTGGGCGTCAGGGTGATGACCCCGCCCGCCAGCAGCGCGCGCGGGTCATAGCTGAGCATCGGCCCCAGACCCAGATAGGTCAGGTTGGTCGGCGTCTGGCGATATTGTTGCGGCAGCGGCGCGATCGTCGCACCGCCGGGCAGGGTGACGAAGGACTCGTTGGGCGCCAGCGACTTGGCATGATCGGTATAGTTCAGGCCGAAGCGGATCGCATGGACGATCGGCGTCTCGACCTCGCGCTCGATTTCGACCCGGTACTGCTTGATCTCGTCAGTGATCTTGCGGTCGTTGAAATAGCCCGTCTGACGCGTCGCGCCGCCCCAGCCCAGCGGATCGGTCAGCTGGATCAGGTTGGGGTCGGAATAGTTCAGCGTCGGCTTGAAGATGGTGCCGTTGCGGCCCGTGGTGAAACCGATCGTGTCGGTCGCGCCGATGCCCTGGCCGTATCCGGTGCCGCTATAGGTCTCCAGCGTCACTTCATCGCGGTCGGTGCGCGAATAGCTGAGGTCGATGAACGCGCTCCAGCCGTCGTCGCCCTTGTACTTGCCGTTGTAACCGAACGAATAGAGCTTGGCCTTGCGCTGGAACGAGTCGTTGCGCACGACGCCCTCGACCCCGTTGAACGTGCCCGAGGTGACCAGGCCGTTGTTGACCGTGGCATTGGTCAGCGACGGGTTGGCGCCGAACTGCAGCGGCAATTCGATACCGCGCTTGATCTGGTCGTCGTTGAAGTCCGAATAGAAGCCGTCGAGCGTGCTGGTGAAGGTGTCGCTCATCCGCCACTGCACCGTGCCCGACAGGCCCAGTCGCTTCAGCGTGGTCGAGGTGACGTACGACTTCGAGCCGCCGATGACGTCGACCGGCTGGCCGCCCACCGTCGTCTGGGCATAGCCCCAGGCATTGCCTTCCTGAATCTGGTATGGTTCGTTCAGATAGCTGGCCGACAGCGCGACGCCGATCGTGTCGTCGGCGAACTGGTCGACATAGGTCGCGCTGGCGCGGTAGCCGAAATCCTTGGACCCCGCATTCAACTTGCCGATATCGGCATAGGTGCCGCGCGCACCGACCGAAATCACGCGCTTGCCGTAATCGAGCGGACGGATGGTCTTCAGGTCGACCGTGCCCGACAGGCCCTGGCCGATCAGCCCGGCATTGGCGGTCTTGTAGATCAGGACCTGGTTGACGACTTCGGCGGGATACTGGTCATATTCGACCGCGCGATTGTCGCCGGTCGAGGTCTGCTCGCGACCGTTCAGCAACGTAGTCGAGAAGTCGGGGGCAAAACCGCGGATCGAGATGGCGTTGGAGCGGCCGTTGACCCGCTGCGACGTGACGCCCGGCAGGCGGGCGATGGATTCCGCGATCGAGGCGTCGGGCAGCTTGCCGATATCCTCGGCCGAGACGGATTCGACGACCAGATCGCGGTTCTTCTTCTCGGCGACGGCGTTTTCCAGCGCGGCGCGGAAGCCGGTGACGACGATATCGCCGGGCTCCGCCTCGGCCTGCGCCTGCTGCGCGGCGGTGTCGGGGCTGGTAGGCGCGGGGGCGATGGTGGCTTGCGCAAAGACCGGCGCGGCGATGGCCATGGCCAGCGTGCTGACCCCGAGCTTCAGGAACGAGCGCGCGGCGTCGGCCGGCGCCACAGGGCGAACCGTCATGAAATCCCCTCCAGGAAACCCCGTCTTCATTCAAGGGACGGGTATGGTTGTTGCCCCTCCTGTGAAATTGTTCGGGCCGAAAAGGAATGAAGCCGCATACGTATTCAATGCGGCCGTTTCGGCCTGTTGCATTATTACGACAGCACTTCGACTTACCCGGCATCAGGAAAGCCGGTAAGCGATGGGGAGAGGAGGAAGCACTGATTTGGCCGGTCCGCGTAAGCCCACGTCGTTCGACATCGCGCAAATGGCGGGCGTATCGCAGCCGACGGTCAGTCGTGCCCTGCGCGGCAGTCCTTCGGTCAGCGCCGCCACCCGCGCGCGGATTGAGGCGATCGCCAAGAATCTGAACTATACGGTCGACCGTGCCGCCTCGAACCTGCGTAGCGGCCAGACCCGGACGCTGGCGTTGCTGCTGTTCCGCGATCCCTCGCCTGGGCGGACGCTGATCAATCCGTTCTTTCTCGGTATGTTAGGCTCGATCATGGAGAGCTGCGCGGAGGTCGGGTACGACCTGCTCGTCTCGTTCCAGAACCCGACCAGCAACTGGCAGGCCGATTATGAGGACAGCCACCGTGCCGACGGGCTGATCCTGCTGGGCTATGGCGACTATGCCGCCTATCGTGAACAGCTGGAGACCCTGGTCGCGCGCGGCACGCATTTCGTGCGCTGGGGGTCGGTCGCGCCGGGGCAGCCGGGGCTGACCATCGGGTGCGACAATCATGCGGGTGCGCTGGCGGCGACGCGGCATCTGATCGCGCAGGGTCGCCAGCGCATCGCCTTTCTGGGCGATGCGACCGACCATTATCCGGAATTTCACGACCGCTATCGTGGCTATTGCGACGCTCTGTTGGAAGCGGGCCTGTCCTGTGACCCGGCGCTTCAGGTCGGCGCGATCTCCAGCGAGGAAGAGGGCGAGCGTGCCGCGCGGGCGTTGCTGGCACGGGGGCAGGGCTTTGACGGGATCATGGCGGCGAGCGACCTGATCGCGCTGGCCGCGATGCGCGTGCTGGCCGAGGCGGGCTTGCGCGTGCCCGCCGATGTCTCGCTGGTCGGGTTCGACGATATTCCGGCTGCGAGCTTCGCACACCCCCCGCTGACGACCGTGGTGCAGGATGCGGCGGCGGCGGGGCGGCTGCTGGTCCGTGCACTCCTTGCCGAGATTGCGGGCACAGTGCCGACGCCCAATCTGCTGCCCGCCACGCTGGTGGTGCGCGGGTCCAGTATCAGGCCATAGATCAAAAATATAACAGGATGTTGGGAGAGGTTATGGAGAAGCCGCGTCAAGGCTTTTGGGGGTTGTGGAACACCTCGTTCGGCTTTTTCGGCATCCAGATCGGCTTTGCCCTGCAAAATGCCAATGTCAGCCGCATCTTCCAGTCGCTGGGGACGGCGGAGAAGGACCTCGCCTTTCTCTGGATCGCAGCGCCGCTGACCGGGCTGCTCGTCCAGCCGGTGATCGGCCATTATAGCGACCGGACCTGGGGTCGGTTCGGGCGGCGGCGACCCTATTTCCTGGCCGGAGCCGTGCTGGCGACGCTGGCGCTGGTGGGGATGCCCAAGGCGGGCGGGCTGCTGGCGGCGGCGATGCTGTTATGGCTGCTCGACGCCTCGCTCAACATTTCGATGGAGCCGTTCCGCGCCTTTGTCGGCGATATGCTGCCCAGCCGCCAGCGGACGGCGGGCTATGCGTTCCAGACCGGGTTCATCGGCGCGGGCGCGGTGCTGGGGTCGCTGGCGCCGATGCTGCTGACCGATGTCTTCCATGTCGCCAATGTCGCGGCGCCGGGCGAGGTGCCGCCATCGGTACGCTACGGCTTCTATATCGGCGCGGCGGCGCTGTTCTTCGCGGTGCTGTGGACCGTCCTCACCACGCGCGAATATTCACCCGGGCAGCTGGCCGTCTTTGCCGAGAGCGACGAAGGGCAGGCGGTGCAAAGCGATGCAGCCCCGAGCGACCGGATCGGCGCAGCCCCGCTGTGGATCGTGGCCGGTGCGCTGATCGTGGCGGGCGTCGGCTGGCTGGGGCTGGACAAGCCGGTCTATCTGCTGGGCGGCGGGCTGATCGCTTTCGGCCTCGCCAGGATCGCCAGTGCCGCCCTGGTTCGAAGCGGGCGAAGCGACAACGCGCTCAGCCAGATCCTCGCCGATCTGGCGGCGATGCCGGAAACCATGAAGCGGCTGGCGCTCGTCCAGTTCTTTACCTGGTCGGCGCTGTTCATCATGTGGATCTACACGACGCCGATCGTCGCCGAGCGGGTCTTCCATAGCAGCGACGCGAACAGCGCCGCGTTCAACCAGGGCGCGAACTGGGTCGGCGTGCTGTTCGCGGTCTATAGCGGGGTGGCGACGCTCTGGGCCTTTGCGTTGCCGTCGCTCGCCAGGGCGATCGGACGGCGCAACACGCATGTCCTGGGGCTGCTCTGCGGAGCCGCCGGGTTCGCCTCTTTCCTGGTGATTCGCGATGCGTGGTGGCTGATGGGGGCGATGGTGCTGGTCGGTATCGCCTGGGCGTCGATCCTGACCATGCCCTATGCCGTCCTGTCGGCAGCGCTTCCGGCAGAAAAGCTCGGTATCTACATGGGCTTGTTCAACATCTTTATCGTGTTGCCGCAGCTGATCGTGTCATCGGTCATGGGCGCGGTGGTCGGGTATTTCTTCCCCGGCAACCTCGTCTGGGCGATGGCGATCGCCGCCGGGGTGATGGGGCTGGCCGCCATGGCAATGCTGCGGGTGGCGAAGGAGGCTTGATCCTCCCCGGTACGGGGAGGGGGACCACCGCGCAGCGGTGGTCGAGGGGGGCGTGCCACTAAGGACATCCCTTGTGGAAGCCCCCCCTCCGTCAAACCTTCGGCCTGCCACCTCCCCGTACCGGGGAGGATTAGCGTGGCAATGTGATCGTCGCCGCCAATCCCCCCTCGGGCCGGTTCGCAAGACGAATATCGCCCCCCGCCTCGCGCACGATCGAGCGGGCGAGCGCGAGGCCCAGGCCGACCCCGCCGGTCTCGCGATTGCGCGAGGTTTCCAGCCGGGTGAAGGGATCGAACACCGTCTCCAGCTGATCCTCGGCGATTCCGGGGCCTTGGTCGGCGACGGTGATCGCGACATGTTGGGCGTTCGCGTCGATGCGGACATCGGCGGCGTGGCCATATTTGATCGCATTCTCGATCAGGTTGCGCACCGCGCGTCGCATCAGCGAGGGGCGCAGCTTCAGTCGCAGCCGCCCGCCCTCCTCGAAGCTGACGTCCTGCTCCAGATCATGGAAGTCGGCGACCACCGCATCGACCAGCGCGTTCAGGTCGACATCGGTTTCCGCTTCACTCGGACGCCCCATGCGGGCGAGCGAGAGGATGTCCTCCAGCGTCTTGTTCATCTCGGCGATGGTGTCGGCCATGCGCAGCCGATCCTGCTCGTCCTCGACCGACTCGATGCGCACGCGCAGCGCGGCAAGCGGCGTGCGCAGGTCATGCCCGATCGCGCCGAGCATGCGATCCTTTTCCTCCAGCATCGCCCCGATCCGCAGCCGCAGCGCGTTGAACGCGGCGATCAGGCCGGACACGTCGAGCGGCCCCTGTTCGGGAATGGTCTCCCCCGGTGAACGCGGATCGAACCGCTCGGCCGCACGGGTCAGGTCGCGCAACGGGCGCGAAATCCGCCGTCCGATCCACAGCACCGGCAACAGGATGACGCCGTACAGGATCAGCGTCTGGAAGATCAGGCGCCAGACCAGGAACAGCCCGTCATGCGGCCAGCCCGCGCGCGTGACGAACCACCCCATCTTGGGCGTCTGGACGGCGATCAGCAGTTCGTCGACCGGATGGCGGTTCCGGTCGAAGCGGCGACGCGGCCAATCGAAATCGGCGGTGTTGAAGGGGCGGACGCCGGTCACGACCTGAAGGACCGGGTGACCCAGCTCCTTCATCCCCTCGCGCACCGTGTTTTCCACGGCGGCGACACGGGGCAGCCCCAGCTTGACCGGATTGCCCGGCACCCGCCGCACCCGGCCGCGATCGGTGCCCGGACCCCGGCCCATGGCGCTCCGCTCGATCGCGTCGTTCAGCCGGGCGACGGCCGGTCCCGTGACCTGCTCCAGAATCAGCGAGCGGCGTTCGCCCAGCAACAGGGTGAAGCTGATCGCCTGTGCCACGAACAGGGCGATGGCGAGAAGCAGTGCCATCTGCGCCGCGAGTCGACGCGGCCAGAAACGCAGCGTCACGGCTCCAGGCTTCACAGGCGGGTGACTTCGGCGGCGAGCGTATAGCCGCCGCCCCAGACGGTCTTGATGATCTCGGGCGATTTGGGGTCCGCCTCGATCTTGCGGCGCAGGCGGCTGACCTGATTGTCGATCGCCCGGTCGAAGGCGGCGGCCTCGCGTCCCTGGGTCAGGTCGAGCAACTGGTCGCGGGTCAGCACCTGGCGCGGGCGACTGACGAGTGCCAGCAGTAGATTATATTCGCCGGTCGAGAGCATCACCGACACCCCCTCCCGGTCGACCAGCGAGCGCTCGCCCGATTTCAGCACCCAGCCTGCAAAGGCATAGGAGCCGCTGTCCGGGGCATGATGGCGCGCGCCGCCCGCCTGGGTCCGGCGCAGCACGACCTTGGCACGGGTCGCCAATTCGCGCGGGGAAAAGGGTTTCACGACATAATCGTCGGCCCCCATCTCCAGCCCGACGATCCGGTCCGTCTCCTCGGCACGGGCGGTGAGCAGGATGACCGGCACCTCGCTGGTCGCCGCGATATGCCGACACAGCGACAGGCCGTCCTCGCCGGGCATCATGATGTCCAGGATGACGAGGTCGATCGCATAGGCGGCCAGCCGCGTGCGCGCCGAGGCGGCATCACCCGCCTGGGTCACGCGAAAACCCTGTTTGGTCAGATAGACGGCCAGCGGCTCGCGGATCGAACGCTCGTCATCGACGAGCAGCAAATGCGGCGTTTCGGACATGGGGTCGGGGTCTAGCATGGCGGGCGCGGGTCGCCAAAGGGACGGAGCCGTAGCGATTGGTCCGTCCCTTCGGCCGACCGCTCGATCAGTCGGCGTCGGATTGGGACGGCGACTGGCCGGAGGGGTTCGGCGCGACGCCACGGCGACCGCCCCAACGCGGTGCGGCGGCGCGTTCGGTCGCATCGACCTTGCCGTCATGATTGGTGTCGATCCGGTCGAACATGGCGGCGGCACGGGCGCGGAAGGCCTCGGCGGTGATCGGCTGGGGCGCGGGGCGGCCCGGACGGTCGCCACCGGGGCGGCGCGCGGCGTGTTCGGCGCGGCGTTGGTCGCGATAGGCGCGCATCTCGTCGGGGGTGACGGTGCCGTCGTGATTGGCGTCCATCGCGGCAAAGCGCCGGTCGGCGGCGGCAAGCGCGGCGGTGCGGGTGATGGTGCCGCTGGCATCGGGCTGCACACCCATCAGGCCGCCCCGCATGCCGCCTTGCATGCCTCCGCGCATTCCTCCGCCGGGCGGGGGCGGGGCATCGCTCTGCGCCTGGACGGCGGTCGCGGTCAGCAGCGTCGCGCCCAGCAGCAGGGCGGGGGAAAGGCCGAACATGGTCTTTCGCATGGGATGGGCATCCTCTTCGCGGCGAGGGGCAAGTCCCTGCCGAACGATGGCCCTTTTGCGACCCGGCTGTCCCCGGATCATGTCGGGTTCCCAGCGCTTTTGTCGCAAATTGTGCGCCTTAGTCCAGGAAGCGGTCGTCGAACATGCCGTAGAGGATGGTCGAGGCATAGAGCGCGATGGCATGCGGGCGCGCCATCGTTCCGGCCCATTTGCGCATGTCGAAGGCGGCGTTCTGGATCGCCATCAGCGCCTGCGCGGCGATCAGGCTGTCGACCGGCCGCATCGACCCTTCGCTGATGCCGTCCATGATCGTGCCCGCATAGCGCCGCGCGATCCGGTTGGACCGTTCCACCATGGCGGCGCGGACATCGCCGGGCAGGCTGGCCAGCGCGGTGGTGCGCAAGAGGGGGCCGCGCTCGGCGAACTGGATGTCGAGCAGGGTCGCGATCGCGCTCGACAGCCGGTGCCAGTGGCTGCCCCCGGCCGCATCGGCCAGCTGCTGCGCGGCGGTGATCGTGTCGAAGCTGCGGCGATAGCAGGCGGCGACCAGATCGTCCTTGGCGTCGAGATGGTGGTAGAAACTGCCCTTGGTGACGTTCAGTTCGGAGGCGATGCGCTGCACGCTGGCACCGCGATAGCCGAGCTGGTTGATGAGCCGCGTCGCCGCCAGCAGGAACGCCTCGCGTCCCGGCTCGCCGCTGCGTACCGCATGGGTGTCCAAATCGAGCATGGTCGGTTTCCACGTCGATCCGGGGGCGGCGATGCCATGGCTCAGCACGTCGAGTAGCCGTTCCTCGACGCGCGCATATTGGTCGGGTTCGTAGCGGATCAGCCACATGGGCAACCAGAAGGTGTTCTCCAGCAGCACATGCGCGCGCGCGCCGTGCAGGTCGGTATGCGCGCGACTGGGCGCGGGACCCCACAGGCTGCGGGTCGCCCGGAAGACCTTTTGCCATCCGGCCATCAGCTGGCCGCGCAGCGGCTCCTCCATGGCGCGCAGGTCGGACAGGACGGCGAAGGGCGTTTCCTCACCGCGTTCGATCCGCGCCAGCCGCGCCATGTTGATCGACAGATAGCGGGCGACGCGAGCCTGCGGCGTCGGCGCCTCGGCGGCCTCGGCCAGCATCTCGAGCAGCCGCTCCAGCGTATGCTCGAACGCCGCCGCAGCCAGCTCTTCCTTGCGACGGAAATAATAGGTGACACTGGTGGTGTTCAGCCCGACGCGCCGCGCGACATCGGCAAAGGTCATGCCCTTGGCCGATTGCTCGTTGATGACCTGCGCCGCTGCCGCCAGAATGGCGTCCCGCTTTTGCAGATAGCGGTCGGTATTGCGCGCTTCACCGACGGACGTCGCCGCCATGCCTTCCATCCCCTCCGTGCAGCTCGGTCGAAGCGCGAGCGATCGGCCATGTCTAGAAGGGAAAGTCTTAGCCGTCACTGTCATTTCGCCGCTTTCCCGGGGGAAGTCGGCGAAATTGTCGGCGTCCTCCAAAAAACGGTATGTCCGATCAGGTCCCAAGACGCGCGGCGGTGCGCAGCCGGATCAGTCCCTCCTGCGCGACGCTGGCGACCAGGCGGCCATCGGCGGCGAAGATGCGACCCCGGTTGAACCCGCGGGCATGGCCCGCCCAGGGGCTGTCGGTCGTGTAGAGCAGCCATTCGTCGGCCCGGAACGGTTCGTGCAGCCACAGCGCATGGTCCAGGCTGGCGGTCTGCATGTCGTGGATCAGCCAGTTGATCCCGTGCGGTAGCGTCGAGGTGCCGAGCAGCGCGAAATCGCTGGCATAGGCCAGGATCGCCCGGTGCAGCGCGGGATCGTCGCCGATGGGCGCGACCAGCCGGAACCAGATCGCCTGGGCAGGATCGCGCGGTTCGGGGGCGAGCAACTGGCGGGGGTCGACCGTGCGCAACTCGATCGGGCGCGGCCGTTCCAGAAAGGCGCGGATGGGGGCGGGCACCTGTTCGCCCAGACTGTCGAGCAATTCCCGTTCCGAGGGCAGGGTCTCCGGCGCGGGAACGTCGGGCATCGCATCCTGGTGGTGCATCCCGTCCTCTGGCGTCTGGAACGAGCAGGCGAGGTTCAGGATCGGCTTGCCCTTCTGCATCGCGATCACGCGGCGCGTCGCGAAGCTGCGCCCCTCGAAATCGCGTTCCACCCGGTAGGTGATCGGGAAGCGCTCATCGCCCGGCCGCATGAAATAGGCGTGGAGCGAGTGTGCCACCTTGGGGGCCTCGGTCGATCGCTGCGCCGCCTGGAGCGCCTGGGCGATCACCTGCCCGCCGAAGACGCGGCCCTCGCCGCCGGGGCGCCGGGCGCCGCGATACAGGTCGGTGTCGATCTCCTCGACATCGAGCAGTGCGACCAGGCCCTGGGCCAGCTGTTCAGGGGAGAAACGGGGGCGGGGGGTACGATCCATGCCCGAAGTGATGCTGCACGTTGACGTAAACGTCAACAGTTACCCGCCCCGCAGTCTCACCGGAAAAGGCTTTTACGCCATAGGGGTGCCCGCTACACAGAATATTGACGATCTGGCTGGGAGAAGGCGATGGACGGTTTGAACGAAGATGGCACCTCGGAGCGTGCCGAGCTGCACTTCCTGGCGGCGCTGACCGAGGAACTGATGCGTCACCTGATGGAGGCCGGGGTGCTCAGCCGCACACAGCTCCAGTCGATCGAAAATGCGGTGGCCGAGCGGACCGGCGGTATCCCCCGCGCCTGGTAAGGCGGCGTCTTCTCCGACATGACATAAACGTCATGCAAACGCGGCGTTAGCGGCTTTCCTGCGTCCGGAAAGCCGCTAACGTGGCTGTCATGAGTGACGCGCAAGACGAGCTGGTCGACAAGGCCTTTCCCGCCGGTGATTCGATCCTGGGAACGCCATTGGGCATGAGGCCGCGCGATGCGGTGCGGATCGCCATGCGCCGCGACCGGCTGCTGGCCGGACTGACCCTGACGGCGGGGGCGGGGTTCATTCTCGCCTTGCCCTTCGCGTTGCGGGAGGGGGCGGAATTCTTCCTGCCGCTGACGACGGCGCTGGTCATTGCGATCGCGTTGGTCCCGATCCTCGAATGGCTGGAGCGGCAACGCGTGCCCTCGGCACTGGCGGCGCTGATGTGCGTCCTGTTGTTCCTGATCGTCGCCAATATCGCGCTGGCCGCGATCATCGTGCCCGCGACCGACTTCTTCCGTCTGTTGCCCAGCCGGATCGGGCGCATCCAGGCCAATCTGGCACCGCTGCTGGATCTGTATTCCAGCCTCGATCGCTATGTGAACAAGGCGCTGCGGCAGGTCGCCTCCACCCCGATCCGCCAGCCGCAGACTGCCGCCGTCTCGCCCCCCAGCTCGATCCTGGAGCTGGCTGCGACCTCGGCGCCGGGGCTGATCGTCCAGTTCCTGTTCGGCGTCCTCGTCGTGTTCTTCGTGCTGTCGGGCTGGACCCGGATGCGGCGCGAGACGATTCGGGGGCGGACCAGCTTCGACGGCGCGATGGCGACCGCTCGGGTCATCCAGGAGGTGGTGGACGACGTCTCGGCCTATCTGGGCACCATCACCATCATCAACCTCGCGCTGGGCGGCGCGGTGGCGGGGGCGTTGTCGCTGTTCGGCATGCCCTATCCGTTGATGTGGGGCGGTATCGTCGCGCTGCTGAACTACATCCCCTATTTCGGGCCGGTGATCGGCGCGATGCTGCTGGCCGTCGGCGGGCTGATGACGTTCGGCGACATCTGGGTGGCGCTGGCACCGCCCGCGATCATGTACGGGATGCACCTGATCGAAGCGAACCTGATCACCCCGCTGATCGTCGGGCACCGCCTGACCATCAGCCCGGTGCTGATCCTGGTCTCGCTGAGCTTCTGGGGATGGGTCTGGGGCACGGTGGGCGCGCTGCTGGCCGTGCCGCTGCTCATCATCCTGCAAACCGTCCTGAAGGCGGCCGGGAAGCCCGACATCGCGGGCTTCCTGTTCGAGCACGGAACCCTCACGCATCTCGACCGCGAAACCGACCCGGAGGACGTTCCGCAAGAAAAATGAAATGATGCGTTGACAGGTCCGGAACGCTCGCCTAGTTGGCGCGCCTCGACGCTTTCAGCGGGTGTAGCTCAGTTGGTTAGAGCGCCGGCCTGTCACGCCGGAGGTCGCGGGTTCGAGCCCCGTCACTCGCGCCACTCTCCTTGCGAGAATGGCTGAAAATGTCGAAATCCCCACATGGGGCCAATGCCGATCCTGATTGGCATTACATGGCTTTCAAGCGGGTGTAGCTCAGTTGGTTAGAGCGCCGGCCTGTCACGCCGGAGGTCGCGGGTTCGAGCCCCGTCACTCGCGCCATCCTTCGGGATGGCGCTTTTGTTTTCGGTATCGCTGGTCTTGGTCCGGGTGCGGCCCGCCATTGTCCCGGATGCCGATAGCTTCCCGAAAAACCCCACGCCCAAATCCCACCCTCCGTTCAGCCTGAGCGAAGTCGAAGGCCACGCTTAAAGGCGCGCCAAGGGCTTTTGACTTTCGGCGAGCGTGGGGCGTGCACTTCGACTTCGCTCAGTGCGAACGGAGGTTGGGGGTGCGGCTAGACGGGCCAAGGTATCCCACTCTCCACTCAGCCTGAGCGAAGTCGAAGGCCACGTCCCTCCATCTGCCTCAGCGCCCACCCTCCATCCAGCGCAGAAGCGGCTTCATCGGCGTGATCCAAGCGATCCCCGCCACGACATAGAAACCCAGCTGCAACACCCAATGCCATTGCCCGACCACGCCGGACAGGCTGGTGACCAGCATGGCCCAAACGATGATGATCGCCACGATCAGCAGCATTCCGGCGGGTTTGCGCCAACTAGGGGTCATGGGACGATCCATTCCGATTCGGTAGCGATGGCGTGAAGCGGCACGTCCCAGCTGTCGGGCACCAGTTCCTCGGCCTCTTGCATGCTCCAGGCGATGCCGACACGCCAGGCATCGGGGTTGGCCGCGAAGGCCCGGTCATAATGGCCTGCGCCCTGTCCCAGCCGATTTCCGCGCCGGTCGAAGCCGACTAGCGGCGTCAGGATGATGTCGGGGCGGCATTCGGGCGAGTCCGGCGAAGGCTGATGCAGTCCGAAGGCGCCGACATTCAGATCCTCACCATCCGCCCATGTCAGGAACCGGATCGGGCTGGCACGGTCGGTGACATGGGGCAGGGCGATCGTCGCACCGGCATGAAGCGCCGCCTCGACCCACAAGGCCGGGTCCGCCTCTGCGCCGAGCGGGCGATAGGCGGCGATCACCCGATGGGGGAGCAGGCGGTCCAGAAAGGGCCGCGCCACCGGCAGCAGGCCGGGGCCATGCGCGTCGCGAACCGCCCGCATCCGGGCGCGCAGGGCACGCTTGTCGATCATGACGCGCGGAGATGATCGGGGGAGGGGCGGGTGGCGGGACCGCCATGGCCGTTTGCCGTAATATCCACTGACGCCCAATACGTCAGGTGGGGACCATGTACGTCGGACCAGGATCCGGGCAGGGACAGCCCCCTTGGATGAAGAATAGCCTCAGGGATTATCGTGGCTCGTACCGGGCAGAGCCCGCCGCCGACCCATGTAGGCGAGGACTCCGCGTTACTCAAGGGTAGCCTTCTTCATCCAGCGCATCGGCCAGCCCCTCCAGCCGCTCGGCGATGCGGGCCAGCGCCGCCTCGCTGACCGCGGCCCCTGCGGGCGGACGGCGTTCGGCCTCTTCCAGCGCATCGGCCAGCATCAGTGCGACGAACAGCAGTGCCCGTTCGCCATTATGTCCGCCCGAGGCCCGCAGCGCCGCCGACCAGCGCTGGTCGAGCATTTGGCCCAGCATACGGACGCGCGCTTCGCCGCCCTCCTGGCAATAGACGGTGTGGGGGCGGTCGCCGACCTGGATCGTCACCTCGGCCATCAGGCGGCACTCCCCCGGCTGATGACATCGTCGAGCGCGGTCACCGCCTCGGCCATGCGCGCCTTCAGCGCGGCGTGACGGCGGGCAAGCGCATCTTCCTTGGCGGCGCGGTTTCGGATCGCCCCTTCGATGCGGGCGATGGCGCGGTCGATCCGTTCGACGGAGGAAAGGACGTCGTCGGCAATAGGTTCGGGCATGAAACGGGCTTAGCAGGCTGGTTTCATGCGGCAACCCGGAATTGGACGATCGGGCGCGCTCGGGCGGTTGACAGACACTCGCGCGGCTCCGAAAGGCGTGGCGCGAACGGTGGAATCGTTGGAACGATCTCCATCCAACCGGGGGCGGTGCCGTCCATGGCACGGCCCGAAAAAGACAGGAGCTTGCTGGCATGACGGTCAAGGTTGCAATCAACGGTTTCGGCCGCATCGGTCGCCTGGTGGCGCGCGCGATCCTCGAGCGCGGCGAGGGCGCGCTGGAACTCGTCGCGATCAACGACCTGGCCGACGCCAAGTCCAACGCCTGGCTGTTCAGCCGCGACAGCATCCATGGCCGCTATCCGGGCGAAGTGTCGGCCGAGGGCAATGACATCGTGATCGACGGCAAGCGCATCCGCGTCACCGCCGAGCGGGACCCGGCGAACCTGCCGCACAAGGAGCTGGGCGTCGACCTGGTCCTGGAGTGCACCGGCTTCTTCACCGACAAGGCGTCGTGCGAAAAGCACATCGCCGCAGGTGCCAAGAAGGTGCTAATCTCGGCGCCGGGCAAGAATGTCGACCTGACCGTCGTGTACGGCGTCAACCATGACAAGCTGACCGCCGACCACACGATCGTGTCGAACGCGTCGTGCACCACCAACTGCCTGGCGCCGGTCGCCAAGGTGCTGAACGACGCCATCGGCATCGAGCGCGGCCTGATGACCACGGTCCACGCCTATACCAACGACCAGAAGATCCTCGACCAGATCCACCCCGACCTGCGCCGTGCCCGCGCCGCCGCCATGTCGATGATCCCGACCACCACCGGCGCCGCCCGTGCGGTGGGCGAGGTTCTGCCCGAGCTGAAGGGCAAGCTGGACGGCTCGGCCATCCGCGTGCCGACGCCGGACGTCAGCCTGGTCGACCTGACCTTCACCCCTGCGCGCGACACGACCAAAGAAGAGGTCAACGCGATCCTGAAGGCGGCGTCGGAGAGCGAGGCGCTGAAGGGCGTCCTCGTCTACACCGACGAGCCGCTGGTCTCGATCGACCTGATGCACTCGCCGCAGTCCTCGACCGTCGACAGCCTGGAGACGGCGGTGATCGACGGCAAGCTGGTGCGCGTCGTGTCCTGGTACGACAATGAGTGGGGCTTCTCGAACCGTATGGTCGACACCGCGACCGCGATGGCGAAGTTCCTCTGATGAACGACGGGCGGGTGATGACCGGGCGTCTGGCCGGCATCGCCCGCCATGCCGTGCCGAAGGGGCCGATGGCGGTGATCGACACCGCTGTCGTGACCCTGGAGGGCGGTATCGAAGGCGATGTGCGCGGGCGCGTAAAGCCTGGCGGTCGCGGACGGCGTCAGGTGACGCTGATCGAGCGCGCCGACTGGGACGCCGCGCTGGCCGAGATCGGCCGTGACATCCCCTGGCAGGAGCGCCGCGCGAACCTGCTGGTCGAGGATTTCGACCTTCCCCAGACACCGGGCACCCGGCTTCGTATCGGGACCGTCCTTCTGGAAATCACCATGGAATGCGATCCGTGCCACCGCATGGACGCGATCGCCGACGGATTGCGTGCGGCCCTGACCCCCGACTGGCGCGGCGGCGTATGCACCCGCGTGATTGAGGGCGGCACGATCCACATCGGCGATAACATCAGGATCGAGGAATCATGACCAAGGCTTTCAAGACGCTCGACGATATGGGCGACGTCCAGGGCAAGCGCGTGCTGGTCCGCGAGGATCTGAACGTGCCGATGGCCGATGGCCGCGTGACCGACGACACCCGCCTGCGCGCGACGATCGCGACCGTGACCGAACTGGCCGACAAGGGCGCGATCGTCCTGATCCTCGCCCATTTCGGCCGCCCCAAGGGGCAGCGTAACCCCGAATTCTCGCTGGCGATGCTGACCCAGCCGTACAGCGACGTGCTGGGCCGTCCGGTTCGTTTCATCGACGACGTTGCGGGCGAGGCAGCGGAGGCGGCGGTCGCGACGCTGAACCCCGGCGATATCGCGATCCTGGAAAACACCCGCTTCCATGCCGGTGAGGAAAAGAACGACGCCGAACTCGCGGCGCAGATCGCCAAGCTGGGCGACCTGTACGTCAACGACGCCTTCTCCGCCGCGCACCGCGCGCACGTCTCGACCGAAGGACTGGCCCGCCAGCTTCCGGCCTTTGCGGGCCGCGCGATGGAGGCCGAACTCGACGCACTGGAAAAGGCGCTGGGCAATCCTCAGCATCCGGTCGCGGCGGTCGTCGGCGGGGCCAAGGTTTCGACCAAGCTTGCCGTCCTCAAGCATCTGGTCGGCAAGGTCGATCACCTCATCATTGGCGGCGGCATGGCCAACACCTTCCTCGCCGCGCGCGGCGTCGATGTGGGCAAGTCGCTGTGCGAGCATGACCTGACCGGCACCGCCGAGGAGATCCTCGACGCCGCGGACAAGGCGGGCTGCACCGTCCACCTGCCCTATGACGTGGTGGTCGCCAAGGAGTTCAAGCCGAACCCCGAAACCCGCACCGTCAACGTCCATGAAGTCGCCGCCGACGAGATGATCCTCGACCTCGGCCCCAATGCCGTCGAGGCGCTGGGCGATGTGCTGAAGAACTGTCGGACGCTGGTCTGGAACGGCCCGCTCGGCGCCTTCGAGACGCCGCCCTTCGACATGGCGACCGTCGCGCTCGCCAAGACGGCGGCGGCGCTGACCCAGGACGGCAGCCTCGTCTCGGTGGCGGGCGGTGGCGACACGGTCGCCGCGCTGAACCAGGCGGGCGTGGGTACGCAGTTCACCTTCGTCTCGACCGCAGGCGGCGCGTTCCTGGAATGGATGGAAGGGCAGGACCTGCCCGGCGTCGCCGCGCTGACCGCCTGACGACCGAGCCGTTCGGCGTGACAATCACCCCGTCGCCTTTCCGGGCGGCGGGGTTTTTTCTTGGGTATCGCAATTGGTCAGACAACCGCTTGATCCGCCGCTCAGGACTTGCTAGGTTAAACGCGTTAAACGAAGGAAGTGGCAATGCTCGGCGTCCGCCTCGATACCGAATTGGAAGAGCGGCTGGCGGCCGTCGCGCGCACGCAGGGGCGCAGCAAGAGCGATATCGCCCGTGAAGCCGTGCGCCGCTATGTCGACCTGCACGATGAAGCCTATCGCCGCGAGGCGCGCCGCCAGTCGACCCGCGCGTCGAAGCGTGACACGCCGGAAGACTTCGCCTTCTGGAATAGCTTGGCCAAGGAGGGCGACGCATGAAGATCGCTCATGCCGCGATCGTGCTGGCGACGACGGGAGAGGGGGGCGACCATCGCCCGTTCCTGGTCGTCCAGTCGGACCTCTACAACGAGACCCACAACACCATCACCGTCTGCCCGATGACCTCGGTCGTCGGCGGCGAGGCGCTGTTCCGCGTCGCCTTTTCCCCGCGCGAGCATACCGGCCTGACCGTCGAGTGCGAAGTGCAGGTGGACAAGATCCTGTCCATCCCCCGCAATCATATCGTCAAAGTCATCGGCCATGCCTCGCCCACCCGGATGGAGCAGGTCGATCAGGCGCTGCGCCGCTGGTTGATGCTCTGAGCCCTATCTGCCCCAATACCAATCTGGAGAGACATGATGACCCCGACCGTGAAGGCCATTCTCGACAAGTACGAAGGCACGCCCGCCGCGGTGAAGGCCAACCTCGCCCGCATCCTGATGCAGGGCAAGCTGGGCGGCACGGGCAAGGTCATCATCCTGCCGGTCGACCAGGGTTTCGAGCATGGCCCGGCGCGCAGCTTCGCGATCAACCCGCCCGCCTATGACCCGCATTACCATTTCCAGCTGGCGATCGACGCCGGGCTGTCGGCCTATGCCGCGCCGCTGGGCATGCTGGAAGCGGGGGCGGACACCTTCGCGGGCCAGATCCCGACCATCCTGAAGATCAACAGCTCGAACAGCTGGGCGACCTCGATCACCCAGGCGGTGACGGGCAGCGTGCAGGACGCGGTGCGGCTGGGCTGCGCGGCGATCGGCTTCACCATCTATCCGGGCTCGGACGGCATTTTCGACGCGATGGACCAGATCGCGATCCTGTCGGCCGAAGCGCGCGAGGCGGGCCTCGCCACCGTCATCTGGAGCTATCCGCGCGGCGGCAAGCTGACCAAGGACGGCGAACTGGCGCTCGACGTCGGCGCCTATGCCGCGCACATGGCGGCGCTGCTCGGCGCGCACATCATCAAGGTGAAGCTGCCCAGCGACCATATCGAACAGGCCGAGGCCAAGAAGGCCTATGAGGGCACCGACTGGTCCAACCAGGCCGATCGCGTGCGGCATGTGGTGCAGTCGAGCTTTGCGGGTCGTCGCATCGTCGTCTTCTCGGGTGGCGCTGCCAAGGGTGCGGACGCCGTCTATCAGGACGCGCGCGACATTCGCGACGGTGGCGGCAACGGCTCGATCATCGGCCGCAACACCTTCCAGCGTCCGCGCGACGAGGCGCTGGCGATGCTCGACAAGCTGATCGCGATCTACAAGAACGAAGAATAAGTTCTTGCTAGGGTTGGGCGTTCCGGTTGGGGAACCGGGACGCCCATTCCTTATCCGCTCGCCACAGGTGACGGATGCCGCGTCAGGCGCTAGGGGGGGGGCATGACGCTTGATGACGATCCCCTCGGCCCGCTCGACCCCAATTTCGCCGCGGCCTTCACCCGCGATGTGCGGCGCCCGCCCTGCCAGCTCTATCTGATCTCGCCGCTCGACGTGACCGGCGGTTTCGCCGACCGTCTCGCGCGCGCGCTCGATGCCGGGCCGGTCGCGGCCTTCCAGTATCGCGTGAAGGACATGGACCAGCACGCCGCGGCCAAGCTGGCCGAGCCGCTCCAGCGTATCTGCGCCGACCGCGAGGTCGCCTTCATCGTCAATGACAGCATCAGCCTGGCCAAGCGGCTCGGCGCGGACGGCGTGCATCTGGGGCAGGAGGATGGCGACGCCCGCGAGGCGCGCGACGTGCTCGGCCCGACGGTGCAGATCGGCGTGACCTGCCACGACAGCCGCCACCTGGCGATGGAAGCGGGCGAGGCGGGCGCGGATTATGTCGCCTTCGGTGCCTTTTATCCGACGACGACCAAGGAAGCCAAGCATCAGGCCGAGCCGGTGGTGCTCTCCTGGTGGTCGGCGCTGTTCGAACTGCCTTGCGTCGCCATCGGCGGCATCACGCCCGCCAATGCCGCGCCGCTGGTCAAGGCGGGGGCGGATTTCCTGGCGGTATCGGGTGCGGTCTGGAACGGCGACGAAGCGGCGGTGGTGAAGGCGTTCGCCGAGGTGCTGAAGTCGTAAGGCGCCCAAACGGCGCTCGACCCCGGCCTTTTTCCGGGGGCGGTACGCGGTCGGCTTTCCCATCCGTTGCGCTTCGGAAACAAGTGTTACCCGTCGCGTTTCATCCATGATGGGCGGTCGGACGGGAAGGATGGGGGCATGAAGCGCACCGGGGGCAGGGGACCATTGTCGCGGTTCGGCTGGGTGATGCTCGGCCTGATCGTCGTGACGGTCGGTGCCTTTCTATCGATGCTGTCCTTCGGGCCGGGTGACGTCGTCGTGCCCGAGGCCGCGGCCCCGGTGAAGCAGGCGGCGGCGGGAAGTTCGGCCTCGCTCGCCATGCCGATCGTGCATTATCCGGTTTCCTCGCTCCGCCATGACTGGGGCGATCCGCGCGAGGGCGGCAAGCGCAAGCATCAGGGGCTGGACCTGATGGCGCCCGCCGGAACGCCGGTGGTCGCCGCCCTGTCCGGCACGGTCGAAAAGCTGTTCGACAGCGACCGTGGCGGCCATACCCTTTACATCCGTTCACCCGACCGTCGCTGGATGCTCTATTATGCGCATCTCAAGGGCTATGCGCCGGGCCTGACCGAGGGGCAGCAGGTCCGTCAGGGGCAGGTCGTCGGCTATGTCGGGGACAGCGGCAATGCGGGGGCGGGCAACACGCATCTGCATTTCGCGGTCAACTGGATGCGCGCCGGGGATGGCTGGTATCAGGGCGAGCCGGTCGACCCCTATCCGCTGCTTGCCGGAAAGACCGCTTCGAGCTAAAGCGGCCGACACAGGAGGCCGGACCGCGTTTTTCGCGCCGGTGTCCTTCGCTCTTTCCAGCAGGTTGAAGACCCATGAAGATCAGCGGCGTGGACATTCGTCCCGGCAACATCATCGAGTATGAAGGCGGCATCTGGCGCGCCGTGAAGATTCAGCACACCCAGCCCGGCAAGGGCGGTGCGTATATGCAGGTCGAGATGAAGAACCTCATCGACGGCCGCAAGACGAACGTCCGCTTCCGCTCCGCCGAGACGGTCGAGCGCGTCCGTCTGGACACCAAGGACTTCCAGTTCCTGTTCGCCGAGGGTGACGACCTGACCTTCATGGACAAGGAAACCTATGAGCAGATCACGCTGCCGCGCGACCTGCTGGGCGATGCCGCGGCCTTCCTGCAGGACGGCATGGACGTCGTGATGGAACTGCACGAGGAGCGTCCGATCTCGGTCCAGCTTCCCGACACGATCGAAGCCACCATCGTCGAGGCCGACGCGGTAGTGAAGGGGCAGACCGCCTCGTCCTCGTACAAGCCCGCCATCCTCGACAATGGCGTCCGTGTGATGGTGCCGCCGCATATCGCGAGCGGCGTGCGCATCGTCGTCGACGTGTACGAACAGACCTACGTCCGCCGCGCGGACTAATCGGTATCGGCGGATGACCGGCGCGATCTAAGCGCGATCCCGTCATCCGCCGTCCCGGCCCGTCGTTCGCGGCGGGCCTTTTCAATTCTGAGCGCCCTGAGTTGCAGCGGCGCGATCGAAAGGACGATCATGGCCTCGCACTCCGGGCTTCTCACCATCATGGAACGCGCCGCGCGCAAGGCCGCCCCGCGTCTGCGCCGCGACTTCAACGAGGTCCAGCACCTTCAGGTCAGCCGCAAGGGTCCTGCCGACTTCGTGTCGATGGCCGACAAGCGCGCCGAGGAAACCGTCTTCGAGGAACTGAAGAAGGCGCGTCCCGACTGGAACTTCCTGATGGAGGAGGGCGGCGAGATCAAGGGCGATCCGTCCAAGCCGCGCTTCATCATCGATCCGCTCGACGGCACCTCGAACTTCCTGCACGGCATCCCGCACTTCGCCATCTCGATCGCGGTCGAGGAGCCGCTGGCGAACGGCAAGCGCGAGGTGACGACCGGCCTGATCTATCAGCCGCTGACAGACGAGAGCTTCTGGGCCGAAAAGGGCCGGGGTGCCTGGCTGCAGGACGGCCGCCTGCGCGTGTCGTCGCGCCGCGACTTGTCCGAGGCGCTGATCGCGACCGGCATCCCCTTCCTGGGTCATGGCGATTTCGTCCAGTGGAGCCGCATTTTCGGTGCGATCGCGCCGCAGGTCGCCGGTATCCGCCGCTTCGGCTCGGCCGCGCTCGACCTCGCCTGGGTGGCGGCGGGCCGCTATGACGGCTTCTGGGAGTCGGGCCTGAAGCCTTGGGACGCGGCGGCGGGCATGTTGCTGGTCCGCGAGGCGGGTGGTTTCGTCAGCGACTTCCGGGGCAGCGACAAGTCGCTCGATCGCGGCGAGTATCTGGCGGCGAACGAGGGTCTGCATTCCAAGCTGCACAAGCTGCTGGCCAACGCGCTGCGTTAAGGCTTTGGTGGGATTTGGGTGCGATGGGCTTCGCCTCTTGCGCCCAACCCGTTGAGTTGCCATGTAAAAATGTGAGGATGGCGGCGGGTGGCGGCGTTCACTTGCGATTCATTCTCATGCCTTCGCTGGCTTGCTCCGGCCGACCCATCGGCCTAAAGCCATCCGCATCCAGTTCCGCACCTGCGAGAGAAAAACTTGGTCGATCTGTCGCAATATCTGCCGATCCTCCTGTTCCTGGGCGTTGCCCTGGTTCTGTCGACGGCCTTCGTGTTTCTGCCGATGCTCGTGGCGCGCCTGACCGGCGCCCATAAGCCCAACGAGCAGAAGCTGTCCGAATATGAATGCGGCTTCCCCGCGTTCGAAGACCCGCGCAGCCAGTTCGACGTGCGTTTCTACCTCGTCGCCATCCTGTTCATCATCTTCGATCTGGAAGCGGCGTTTCTGTACCCCTGGGCGGTCAGTGTCTTCAGCCTCGGCTGGACCGCCTGGTTTTCGATGATGATCTTCATCGGCGAGCTCGCGCTGGGTCTCGTCTATGCGTGGAAGAAGGGAGCGTTGGATTGGGAGTAAATCTTCACTCCGGTCCGGTTGAGTTCAAGCCGCAGGCCCATGGCGGACCCGTCCATGACGGCCAGGCCCTCGTCCAGCCCGATCAGGGCTTTTTCGACGGGCTGAACGGCGAGCTGACCGACAAGGGCTTCCTCGTCACCTCGACCGAGGAGCTGTTCCAATGGGCGCGCACCGGCTCGCTCTGGTGGATGACCTTCGGTCTTGCGTGCTGCGCCGTGGAGATGATCCACGTCAACATGCCGCGTTACGATCTTGAGCGTTTCGGCGCCGCGCCGCGTGCGTCGCCGCGCCAGTCGGACGTGATGATCGTGGCGGGCACGCTGTGCAATAAGATGGCCCCGGCGCTGCGTCGTGTGTACGACCAGATGTCGAACCCGAAATATGTCATCTCGATGGGCAGTTGCGCCAATGGCGGCGGCTATTATCATTACAGCTATTCGGTGGTGCGCGGCTGTGACCGGATCGTGCCGGTGGACATCTATGTCCCCGGCTGCCCGCCGACCGCGGAAGCGCTGCTCTATGGTGTGATGCAGTTGCAGCGGAAGATCCGCCGCGCCGGGAGCATCGAACGGTGAGGGCGCCTGCTCCCCGTTATGCCGCCAATGACGGCGTGATCGATGCGGCCCGCGCCGCGCTCGGCCCCTGGCTGCTCGACGCGCGCGAGCATGTCGGCGAGGTCGCGCTGGTCGTCGACCGTGCGAACCTGGTCCCGGCGATGATCGCGCTGCGCGATACCAAGGGGCTGGAATATCAGCAGCTGATGGAGATTGCGGGCGTCGACTATCCCGAGCGCGACGAGCGTTTCGAGGTGGTCTATTGCCTGCTGTCGCTGACCCGCAACCACCGCCTGCACGTCCATGTCTCGACCAACGAGGACAAGCCGGTGCCGTCGGTGACGGGCCTGTGGCCGGTCGCGGGCTGGCTGGAGCGTGAGGTCTATGACCTGTACGGCGTGCTGTTCTCGGGCAATAGCGACCTGCGTCGCATCCTGACCGATTACGGCTTCCGCGGCCACCCGCTGCGCAAGGACTTCCCGCTGACCGGCTATACCGAGCTGCGCTACTCGGAAGAGGAAAAGCGCGTCGTCTACGAGCCGGTTCAGCTGGCGCAGGACTTCCGCAATTTCGACTTCCAGAGCCCGTGGGAAGGCGCAGACTACGTGCTGCCGGGCGACGAGAAGGGCACGATGCCCAAGGCGGCAGAGGCCAAGACCACCGAGGCTCCGAAGCAGACGGGCGCGGGCCAGCCGCATCCGGGCAACAAGGCCGAGGACAAGCCCAAGGACCCGGACGTCGTGCCGGGCAAGGGCGGAGGACAGAATCAGTGAGCGACTACGTCGACGAACTGCTCCACAAGACGGACGATGCCGACCCGACCACGGGCGACGTGTCGATCCAGAACTATACGATCAACTTCGGCCCGCAGCATCCTGCGGCGCACGGGGTGCTGCGCCTCGTCATGGAGCTGGACGGCGAGATCGTCGAGCGGGTCGATCCGCATGTCGGCCTGCTGCATCGCGGCACCGAGAAGCTGATCGAATACAAGACCTATGCGCAGGCGCTGCCCTATTTCGATCGCCTCGACTATTGCTCGCCCATGTGCATGGAGCACAGCTATGTGCTGGCGGTCGAGAAGCTGCTCGACCTGGAAGTGCCGCTGCGCGCGCAATATCTGCGGACGTTCTTCGCCGAGCTGACGCGCATTTCGAACCACATGCTCAACATCGGCAGCCACGTCATGGACGTCGGCGCGATGACGCCGAACCTGTGGCTGTTCGAAATCCGCGAAGACTGCATGAACTTTTATGAGCGGGCCTCGGGCGCGCGCATGCACGCGAATTATTTCCGCGTCGGCGGCGTCCATCAGGACGTGCCGCTCAAGCTGCTGACCGATATCGCCGACTGGCTCGACACCCGCCTGCCGCGCCTGTTCGAGGACGCGATCAGCCTGGTGGCGAACAATCGCATCTTCAAGCAGCGCAACGTCGACATCGCGGTGGTGAACCGCGAGGACGCGATCAAGTGGGGCTTCTCCGGCCCGATGATCCGTGGCTCGGGCATTCCGTGGGACCTGCGCAAGTCGCAGCCTTACGACGCCTATGACAAGGTGGACTTCGACGTTCCGGTGGGCACCAGCGGCGACTGCTATGACCGGTTCATGGTGCGCGTCGAGGAAGTGCGCCAGTCGGCCCGGATCATGAAGCAGTGCCTGGCGCAGATGCCCGAAGGTCCGGTGATGGCCACCGACCGCAAGGTCGCGCCGCCCAAGCGCGCGGAGATGAAGCGCTCGATGGAAGCGCTGATCCACCACTTCAAGCTCTATACCGAAGGGTATCACGTCCCCGCCGGTGAGGTGTATGTCGCGACCGAAAGCCCCAAGGGCGAATTCGGCGTGTATCTCGTCTCCGACGGTACGAACAAACCCTATCGCTGCAAGATCCGCCCGACCGCGTTCAGCCACCTCCAGGCCATGGAATTCATGTCCAAGGGCCACATGCTGGCGGATACGACCGCGATCCTCGGTGCGATGGACATCGTTTTTGGTGAATGTGACCGCTAATGGCTGACGCTCCCAACATCCCTGACGAGGCGGAAGTCCGCGCCCGCTGGGGCAATTTCGCCTGGACCGATGAGAACCAGAAGAAGGCGAACGAGATCCTCGCGCGCTATCCGAAGGGCCGCGAACAGTCCTGCTCGATCCCGTTCCTCGACCTGGCCCAGCGTCAGGTTGGGGCGGAGACCCAGACGCAAGGGTGGCTGCCGGTGCCGGTCATCGAGTTCGTCGCGCGCCAGCTGGGTGTCGCGTACATGCGCATCTATGAGGTCGCGACCTTTTACACGATGTTCAACCTCGCGCCGGTCGGCCGCTATCATGTGCAGGTGTGCGGCACGACGCCGTGCATGCTGCGCGGGTCGGACGATGTTCTGGCGGCTTGCAAGAACAAGGGCCTCATCAAGGGCAAGACCACGCCCGACGGCATGTTCACACTGACCGAGGTCGAGTGCATGGGCAATTGCGCGTCCGCGCCGATGGTCCAGATCAACGACGACAATTACGAAGATCTGGATTACGACCGCACGGTCGGCATTCTTGAGGCGCTGGCCCGTGGCGAGAGCCCGAAGACCGGCACGCAGGAGCCGGGTCGCCACACGGTCGAGCCGATCGGCGGTCCGACCACGCTGACCGCCATGGTCGGCGACAATCACGACTATCGCGGGGAGTGGGGCGCATAATGCTCGCTGACAAGGACCGCATTTTCACCAATCTCTACGGCTATCAGCCGTGGAACGTCGACGCGGCGATGAAGCGCGGCGATTGGGACAATACCAAGGCGCTGCTCGAGCTGGGCCAGGACAAGATCATCGACGTCATCAAGGCGTCGGGTCTGCGCGGGCGCGGCGGTGCGGGCTTCCCGACCGGCATGAAGTGGAGCTTCATGCCCAAGGAACCGCGTCCCGACCGGCCGAGCTTCCTGGTCATCAACGCCGACGAGTCCGAGCCGGGTTCGTGCAAGGACCGCGAGATCATCCGCCACGATCCGCACAAGCTGATCGAGGGCGCGCTGGTCGCGGGCTTCGCGATGCGCGCGCGGGCGGCGTACATCTACATCCGCGGCGAATATATCCGCGAGGCCGAGACGCTGTTCGCGGCGGTCGCCGAGGCCTATGACCGGGGCTTCTTGGGCAAGAATGCCTGTGGTTCGGGCTATGACTTCGACGTGTTCGTCCACCGCGGCGCGGGCGCGTATATCTGCGGCGAAGAGACCGCGATGATCGAGAGCCTGGAGGGCAAGAAGGGCCAGCCGCGCCTGAAGCCGCCTTTCCCGGCGGGGGCGGGCCTTTATGGCTGCCCGACGACGGTCAACAATGTCGAGTCGATCGCGGTTGCGCCGACGATCCTGCGGCGCGGCGCCGAGTGGTTCTCCTCCTTCGGGCGTGAGAACAACAAGGGCACCAAGCTCTTCCAGATTTCCGGCCATGTCGACCGCCCCTGCGTGGTCGAGGAAAGCATGTCGATCAGCTTCCGTGAGCTGATCGAGAAGCATTGCGGCGGTATCCGTGGCGGCTGGGACAATCTGCTGGCGGTGATCCCGGGCGGTTCGTCGGTGCCTTTGGTGCCCGCCGCCGAGATCATGGACGCGCCGATGGATTTCGACGGACTGAAGGCGGTCGGATCGGGCCTCGGCACGGCGGCCGTGATCGTCATGGACAAGTCGACCGACATCGTCCGCGCGATCAGCCGTCTGTCCTATTTCTACAAGCATGAGAGCTGCGGCCAATGCACGCCGTGCCGTGAGGGCACCGGCTGGATGTGGCGCGTGATGGAGCGGATGCGCACCGGCGATGCCGATGTGTCCGAGATCGACACGCTGTTCCAGGTGACGAAGCAGGTCGAAGGCCACACCATCTGCGCGCTCGGCGACGCGGCGGCCTGGCCGATCCAGGGCCTGATCCGCCACTTCCGCCCGGAGATGGAACGCCGCATTCGCGAACGCAAAGGCGAGACGGGCGGCAACGCCCCGATGATGGAAGCTGCCGAATAATGCCTAAGGTCAAAGTCGACGGCGTCGAGATCGAGGTGCCCCAAGGCGCCACCGTGCTCCAGGCCTGTGAGCTGGCGGGCAAGGAAATCCCGCGCTTCTGCTATCATGAGCGGCTGTCCATCGCGGGCAATTGCCGCATGTGCCTGGTCGAGGTGAAGCCTGGCCCCCCCAAGCCGCAGGCGTCGTGCGCGCTTCCGGCGGCGGACAATCAGGAAATCTTCACCACCACCCCGATGGTGAAGGCCGCGCGCGAAGGCGTGATGGAATTCCTGCTGATCAACCACCCGCTGGACTGCCCGATCTGCGATCAGGGCGGCGAGTGCGACCTGCAGGACCAGTCCATGGCCTATGGCAAGGGCCATAGCCGCTATGACGAGAACAAGCGGGCCGTCACCGAGAAATATATGGGTCCGATCGTCAAGACGGTCATGACCCGCTGCATCCAGTGCACCCGCTGCGTCCGCTTCGCCGAAGAGGTCGCGGGTGTGGAGGAGATCGGCGCGATCTATCGCGGCGAGAACATGCAGATCACGTCGTACCTCGAGCAGGCCGTGTCGAGCGAGCTGTCGGGCAATGTCGTCGACCTGTGCCCGGTGGGCGCGCTGACGTCCAAGCCCTATGCGTTCGAGGCGCGTCCCTGGGAACTGAAGAAGACGCTCGCCATCGACGTGATGGACGCGGTCGGCACCAACATCCGCCTCGACAGCCGGGGTCGTCAGGTGCTGCGCTGCGTGCCGCGCATCAACGACGAGGTGAACGAGGAGTGGGCGAGCGACAAGACGCGTCACGCGATCGACGGCCTGGTCCGTCGTCGTCTCGACCGTCCGTTCATCCGCCGCGACGGCAAGCTGGTGCCCGCGACCTGGGACGAGGCCTTCGCCGCGATCCGTGACGTGAACGCCGGTGCGAGCGTCGCCGCCATCGCCGGTGATCTGGTCGATTGCGAAACGATGTTCGCCGCCAAGGCACTGCTGGCCAAGATGGGCTCGTCGCTGCTCGAAGGTCGTCAGACCGGTATGGATTATGACGTGTCCAGCCTGGCCGCGGTCAACTTCAACACGACCATTGCGGGTGTCGAGAAGGCCGATGCGATCCTGCTGATCGGCACCAACCTGCGCTGGGAAGCGCCGCTGGTGAACACCCGTATCCGCAAGGCGATCAAGAAGGGCGCGAAGGTCTTCGCGATCGGCCCCGAGACCGACCTGACCTACAAGGTCGAGTGGCTGGGTGCCGACCTGTCGGTGCTAGGCAACCTGCCCGAGGCGGTGACCGAGCTGTTCGGCAAGGCCGCGCGCCCGATGGTCGTCGTCGGTGGCGGTGCGCTGAAGGGCGCGCATGGCGCGAGCCTGAAGCTGGTCGACCAGTTCAACCTGGTCCGCACGCTGGAGGATGGTTCGGCCTGGAACGGCTATAACGTCGTCCACATGGCGGCCGCGCGCATGGGCGGGCTGATGCTCGGCTATGCGCAGAAGGGCGGCATCGCCGACGTGGTTGCCGCCGCGCCGAAGCTGGCCTTCTTCCTGGGCGCGGACGAGGTGGACTTCGCCAAATTCTCGGGCAGCTTCAAGGTGTTCGTCGGCCATCATGGCGACAAGGGTGCGCATCACGCCGATGTCATCCTGCCGGGCGCGACCTATGCCGAGAAGTCGGGCACCTGGGTCAACCTCGAAGGCCGGGTGCAGCGCGGCGAGCGGGCGGTGTTCGCACCGGGCGACGCGCGCGACGACTGGACGATCTTCCGCGCGCTGTCGGAAGTGCTGGGTCAGACGCTGAACTTCGACACGCTGGAGGCTCTGCGCGCCGCGATGGCCGCCGAGGTTCCGGCGCTGGGCAAGCTCGACCTGGTGACCTTCGACTGGGCCGCGCCGTCGCTCGACGCGACCGCGACCGGCACGCTGGAGGGCTATCCGATCAAGGACTTCTACCTCACCAACGCGATCTGCCGCGCCAGCCCGACGATGCAGCGCTGCTCGGCCGAACTGGTCCATGGTGAAAGCTATGCGGAGGCAGCGGAGTGACCGCGTTTTTCAACACGACGCTTGGCCTTCCTTATGGCTGGGCCTGGACGATCGCGACGCTGGTCGGGATTCTGGCGATCGCGCTGCCGCTGATGCTGGCGGTCGCGATGGTCATTTACGTCGACCGCAAGATCTGGGCGGCGATGGCGCTGCGCCGGGGGCCGAACGTGGTCGGCCCCTTCGGTCTGCTCCAGTCCTTCGCGGATGGTCTGAAGGTCTTCCTTCAGGAGACCATCGTTCCGGCCGCCGCCAATCGCGGGCTGTTCCTGCTGGCGCCGATCATCACCTTCACGGTCGCGCTGATCGTCTGGGCGGTGGTGCCGTTCCAGCCGGGCGTGGTCGTCGCCGACATCAATGTCGGCCTGCTCTATGTTCTCGCCGCCTCGTCGCTGGGCGTATATGGCGTGATCCTGTCGGGCTGGGCGTCGAACTCGAAATATCCGTTCTACTCGGCGCTTCGTGCCGCCGCGCAGATGGTGTCCTATGAAGTGGCGATCGGCTTCATCCTGATTTCGGTCGTGATGTGGTCGGGCAGCTTCAACCTGACGAGCATCGTCGAGGCGCAGAAGGGCGTGCTGAACACGCCGATCAACGGCTTCTTCCTGAACCCGCTGCTGTTCCCGATGGCGATCATGTTCTTCATCTCAGCCCTGGCCGAGACGCAGCGTGCGCCGTTCGACCTGACCGAGGCGGAGTCGGAACTGGTCGCGGGTTACCAGACCGAATATAGCTCGATGTCATTCGCGCTGTTCTGGCTGGGCGAATATGCCAACGTCATCCTGATGTGCGCGCTGAACGCGATCCTGTTCTGGGGTGGCTATCTGCCGCCGCTCGACTGGGCGCCGCTTTATGCCGTGCCGGGTATCGTCTGGCTGCTGCTGAAGATGTGCTTCTTCTTTTTCGTCTTCTCCTGGGTGAAGGCGACCGTACCGCGCTATCGGTACGACCAGCTCATGCGGCTGGGCTGGAAGGTGTTCCTGCCGGTGTCGCTGTTCTGGGTGTTCTTGGTGTCTGGCGTGCTGATGGTTGCGCGCGTGGGAGTTCCGGCATGAGCGTCGCTCAGTACGTCAAGGCTTTTACGCTGTGGGAGTTCGTGAAGGGCCATGCGCTGACCCTTCGCTACTTCTTCAAGCCGAAGGCGACGATCAACTATCCGTTCGAGAAGAACCCCATCTCTCCGCGCTTCCGGGGCGAGCACGCGCTGCGTCGCTATCCCAATGGCGAGGAGCGGTGCATCGCGTGCAAGCTGTGCGAGGCGATCTGCCCCGCACAGGCGATCACGATCGAGGCGGAACCCCGTGACGACGGCAGCCGCCGCACGACACGCTATGACATCGACATGACCAAGTGCATCTATTGCGGGCTGTGCCAGGAGGCCTGCCCGGTCGATGCGATCGTCGAGGGGCCGAACTTCGAATTTTCGACCGAGACCCGCGAAGAGCTGATCTACGACAAGTCGAAGTTGCTCGATAACGGTGACCGCTGGGAAAGCGCGATCGCGGCGAACCTTGCCGCCGATGCGCCGTACCGTTAAAGCCCGCGACCAACGGTTCGGGGCGGACAGAAAAGGGGCCTGACAGGCAGTGATACAGGCTATCGCCTTCTATATTTTCGCGACCGTGGTGATCGTGTCCGCAGGGCTCACGATCGCGTCGCGCAATCCGGTGCACTCGGTCATGTGGCTGATCCTGGCGTTCTTCAACGCCGCGGGCCTCATGGTGCTGTGCGGGGCCGAGTTCATCGCGATGCTGCTGGTCATCGTGTATGTGGGCGCGGTCGCGGTGCTGTTCCTCTTCGTCGTCATGATGCTCGATATCGAGGTCGCGGCGATGCGGGCGGGTTTCGCGCGCTATCTTCCGCTAGGCCTCGCGCTCGCGGTGGCGCTGCTGGCCGAGGTCATCATCGCGTTCCAGGCTTGGAGCGTCGGCGGCGTGCAGCTGGCGGCCCGCGCGGCCCCGATCGCGCCCGAGGTGTCCAACATCCAGGCGATCGGCAACCTGTTGTACACGCGCTATCTGTTTATCTTCGAGGGGGCAGGGCTCGTCCTGCTCGTCGCGATGATCGGCGCGATCGTGCTCACGCATCGCAAGCGTGGCGGTGTCCGTCCGCAGAACATCGCCAAGCAGAATGCGCGACAGCCGCATGAGGCGATCCGCAACATCAATCAGCCCATCGGGCAGGGGGTGGAACTGTGACGATCGGTCTCGTCCATTATCTGGTCGTCGCGGCGATCCTGTTCACCATGGGGGTGCTGGGTATCTTCCTCAATCGGAAGAACCTGATCGTCATCCTCATGGCGATCGAACTCATTCTGCTCGCCGTGAACCTGAACCTCGTCGCCTTCTCGGCCGCGCTTCAGGATCTGGTGGGTCAGGTCTTCGCCATGTTCGTGCTGACCGTGGCCGCCGGTGAATCGGCGATCGGTCTGGCGATCCTGGTCATCTATTTCCGTGGCCGCGGCACCATCGCGGTCGACGACGTCAACCGGATGAAGGGGTAATCGGGTTGATCCTCGCTATCGTCTTCCTGCCGTTGCTGGCCGCCGCCATTGCGGGGTTCGGCAACAAGGCCATCGGGAACGTGCCCGCCAAGGTCGTCACGACCGGCGCGCTGTTCATTTCCTGTGCCCTCTCATGGCTGATCTTCATCGGCTATCTGTCGGGGCATAACGTCGCGACGGTGACGCCGGTGCTCCACTGGATCACCAGCGGCACCATGTCGGTCGACTGGGCGCTGCGCGTCGACTCGCTGACTGCGATCATGCTGGTGGTTATCACCAGCGTCTCGGCGCTCGTTCACCTGTATAGCTGGGGCTATATGAGCGAGGAGCCGGACCAGCCGCGCTTCTTCGCCTATCTCTGCCTCTTCACCTTCGCGATGCTGATGCTCGTGACGGCGGACAATCTGGTCCAGATGTTCTTCGGCTGGGAAGGCGTGGGTCTCGCGTCCTACCTGCTGATCGGCTTCTGGTTCCGTAAGCCCTCGGCCAATGCGGCCGCGATCAAGGCGTTCGTGGTCAACCGCGTCGGCGATCTCGGCTTCATGCTCGGTATCTTCGGCACCTTCCTGGTGTTCGGCACCGTCTCGATCCCGGCGATCCTGGCGGCGGCCCCCGGCATGGCGGGGTCGACCATTGGCTTCCTCGGATACCGTTTCGACACGATGACCGTGCTCTGCCTGCTGCTGTTCGTCGGTGCGATGGGCAAGTCGGCGCAGCTGGGTCTTCACACCTGGCTGCCGGACGCGATGGAAGGCCCGACCCCGGTGTCGGCGCTGATCCACGCGGCGACCATGGTGACCGCGGGCGTGTTTATGGTGTGTCGCCTGTCGCCGATGTTCGAGACCTCGCCGACCGCTCTGGGCGTGGTGACAGTGGTGGGTGCGTGCACCTGCTTCTTCGCCGCGACGATCGGTACGGTGCAGACCGACATCAAGCGCGTCATCGCCTATTCGACCTGTTCGCAGCTCGGCTATATGTTCTTCGCGGCGGGCGTCGGCGCGTATGGCGCGGCGATGTTCCACCTGTTCACGCACGCCTTCTTCAAGGCGCTGCTGTTCCTCGGTGCGGGCTCGGTCATCCATGCGATGCACCATGAGCAGGACATGCGCTATTATGGCGGCCTGCGTCGCCACATCCCGCTCACCTTCTGGGCGATGATGATGGGTACGCTGGCGATCACCGGCGTCGGGATCCCGGCTCTGTTCGGCAATCCGATGGCGTTCGGTTTCGCGGGCTTCCACTCGAAGGACGCGATCATCGAAGTGGCCTATGCGGGTGGTTCGGGCTTTGCCTTTTGGGCGGGCGTGATCGCCGCGCTGCTGACCAGCTTCTATTCGTGGCGCCTGATGTTCCTGACCTTCTGGGGCAAGCCGCGCTGGACCGGGTCGGAGCATATCCAGCACGCGATCCATGACGCGCATGGCCATGGTCATGACGATCATGCGCACGGCCACGCTCACGATGCGCATCACAATGACGCGCATTCGGAAGATGCCGGTCACGAGCCGCATGTCCATGGCGCAGGTCACGACGATGTGCCGGAAGGCACCGGCGGCTATCATCCGCATGAAAGCCCGCTGGTCATGCTGATCCCGCTGATCGTCCTGTCGATCGGCGCGATCGCGGCGGGCTTCGTCTTCCACGGCTGGTTCATCGAGCCGGAGTCGGGCGAGAGCTATTGGAAGGGCGCGATTGCCTTCAACGAGCACCTCATGCACTCGATGCACGGCGTGCCGGTGTGGGTGAAGCTGTCGGCGACGGTGGTGATGCTGCTCGGTCTGCTGACCGCGTATCTGACCTATATCCGCGCCCCGGAGTTCCCGGCCAAGTTCGCGGACCAGTTCCGCATCCTGTACCGCTTCCTCCTCAACAAATGGTATTTCGACGAGATCTACCATTTCCTCTTCGTGCGCCCCGCCTTCGCGATCGGCCGGTTCCTGTGGCACCGTGGCGACGAGAAGACGATCGACCGCTTCGGCCCCAATGGTGTCGCCTGGATTATCCAGCAGGGCAGCAAGGGTGCGGCGCGCTTCCAGACGGGATACCTCTACAGCTATGCCTTCGTCATGTTGATCGGCCTGACCGCGGCCGTCACCTGGGCCATTTTGGGTTGATCGCGTGATGCAGGGCTTCCCGATCCTCTCCGTCATGCTGGCGGTCCCGGCTGTTGCCGCGATCGCCTGCCTTTTCCTCACCGCCCAGGGGGCACGCCTGCTGGCGCTCGCCGCCACGCTGATCGACTTCGCCTTGGGCATCGTGCTCTGGACGCAGTTCGATGTGGGCGGCGCCCAGTGGCAGTTCGTCGAACATGCCCCCGGCATCTTCGGCCCGTTCGGCTGGTCGCTCGGCATCGACGGCTTCGCGCTGCTGCTGATCATGCTCAGCGTGTTCCTGATGCCGATCTGCATCGGCGCCAGCTGGCGTGCGATCGACAAGCGGGTCCCGGAATATATGGGCCTGTTCCTGTTCACCGAGGTGCTGATGATCGGCACCTTCGCGGCGCAGGACCTGTTCCTCTTCTACGTCTTCTTCGAAGCCGGCCTGATCCCGATGTACCTGATCATCGGTATCTGGGGCGGGGCGAACCGCATCTACGCGTCGTACAAGTTCTTCCTGTACACGCTGCTCGGCTCGCTGCTGATGTTCGTCGCGATGCTGTATATGGCGCGCACGGCGGGCACGACCTCGATCCCGGCGCTGCTGGCGTATGACTTCCCGGCCTCGGTGCAGACCTGGCTGTGGATCGCCTTCTTCGCCTCGTTTGCGGTCAAGATGCCGATGTGGCCGGTCCACACCTGGCTTCCCGACGCGCACGTACAGGCGCCGACGGCGGGTTCGGTCATCCTGGCGGGCGTGCTGCTGAAGCTCGGTGGCTATGGCTTCCTGCGCTTCCTGCTGCCGATGTTCCCGGAGGCGAGCGGACAGCTGACCTGGCTGATCTTCGCGCTCTCGGCGGTGGCGGTGATCTATGCCTCGCTGGTCGCGCTGGTGCAGTCCGACATGAAGAAGCTGATCGCCTATTCGTCGGTCGCGCACATGGCGATCGTGACCATCGGCCTCTATGCCTTTAACCAGCAGGGCATCGAAGGCGCGATGATCATGATGCTCAGCCACGGCCTGGTGTCGGGCGCGCTCTTCCTGTGCGTCGGCGTCATCTATGACCGTCTGCACACCCGCGAGATCGCGCGCTACGGCGGATTGTCGATCAACATGCCGAAATATGCCGTGTTGTTCCTGTTCTTCACCATGGCGTCGATCGGTCTGCCGGGCACCAGCGGCTTTGTCGCCGAGTTCCTGTCGCTGATGGGCACCTATCAGGTATCGACCTGGACGGCGTTGCTCTGCACCACGGGCATCATCCTGGGCGCGGCCTATATGCTCTATCTCTACCGGCGGGTCGCCTATGGCGAGATCAAGTCGGACGAGGTCGCGGCAATGCCCGACCTGTCGAGCCGTGAGCTGTGGCTGCTCGCGCCGATCGCGGCGGTGACGCTGTGGATGGGCGTGTACCCGGAAAGCTTCCTCGCACCGATGCGCAAGGACGTGGCGATCCTGCTCCAGCGGATCGATCGTGCCGACCCGGGTTCGGACAGCCGTCCCACCGCCGGGAACCCTGCGCTGGCCGCAACCCCTGCCCCTGAGCACCAAGCTGCGCACGGGGAGGCGCACTGATGAGCTATTCGTTCAACCTTTTGATGGTTCTGCCCGAGCTGGTGCTGACCCTCGGCGCGATCGCGCTGATGCTCGTCGCCGCCTGGGGCGGGACGAACGCCACGCGTGGCATCTCGATCGCGGCGGTGTTCGTGCTGGCGGGGGCGATGGTCGCACTCGCCGGTCCGTCGACCACCGGCGGGCTCGCCTTTGGTGGCCTGTACCGCGCTGATGCCTTTGCCGGTTTCGCCAAGGTCCTGATCTATCTGGCGACCGCGGTGGCGATCATCATGGCGCCGCGTTTCTTCGCCCGCTCGCCGGGCGAGGATCTGCGGCCCGAATATCCGATCCTGATGCTGCTCTCGGCCGTCGGCATGGGCATGATGGTGTCGGCGGGCGACCTGCTGACGCTCTATGTCGGTCTCGAACTGCAGAGCCTGTCCGCTTATGTGCTGGCCAGCTTCATGCGTCGCGACGGTCGCTCCGCCGAGGCAGGTCTGAAGTATTTCGTCCTCGGCGCGCTGGCCTCGGGCATCCTGCTCTATGGCATCTCGCTGGTCTATGGCTTCTCGGGTTCGACCGACTTCGCCCAGATCGCCTTGGCCTATGGTCGCGATGCGGCCGCGGGCACGCGTTCGCTGGGCCTGATGTTCGGCCTGGTGTTCGTCTTCGCTGGCCTGGCGTTCAAGATGTCGGCGGTGCCGTTCCACATGTGGACCCCGGACGTCTATGAAGGCGCGCCGACCCCGGTGACGGCCTTCTTCGCCTCGGCCCCCAAGGTCGCGGCGATGGCGCTGGCGGTGCGGGTCGCGGTCGAGGCGATGGGCTCGGCCGCGCAGCAGTGGCAGCAGATCGTGACCTTCGCGGCCCTCGCGTCGATCATCCTGGGTGCGGTCGCGGCCATCGGCCAGACCAACATCAAGCGGCTGCTCGCTTACTCGTCGATCAACAATGTCGGCTTTGCCCTGATCGGTCTGGCGGCGGGGACGGCGCAGGGTGTCGCCGCGGTGCTGACCTATCTGACCATCTATGTCATCATGACGCTGGGTGCGTTCCTGATCGTCATCCGCATGCGCGACGAGAACGGCAATCCGCTGGAGTCGATCGCCAGCCTGTCGGGCCTGTCGCGTACGCGTCCGGCGCTGGCCTGGGCGATGGCCTTCTTCATGTTCTCGGTCGCGGGTATCCCGCCGCTGCTCGGCTTCTACGCCAAGTTCGCGGTGTTCAATGCGGCGGTCGCGGCGGGGCTGTTCCCGCTGGCGGTGATCGGTGTCGTCGCTTCGGTGATCGGTGCCTATTATTACCTGCGCATCATCAAGACGATGTTCTTCGATGAACCCGCCGGTGCCTGGGCCAATGCCGAGATGGAGCCGGTGGAGAGCGGGCTGATCGCGCTGTCGGCGCTGTTCGTCTCGCCGGTCGGCTATCTGGCGATCCCGCTGCTGGGCGCCTGGTCGCTGGCGGCCGCACGGGCGCTGTTCTGAGCCGATTGCTGCACGTCCCGGAAACGGGATCGACCAATGCCGATCTTCGCCAGCTTGCCGAGGCGGGTGGCGTAGACGGTCATTGGGACGGCCTCTGGCTCCGCGCCGACCGCCAGAGGGCGGGGCGCGGACGCCAGGGGCGGGAATGGTCCTCGCCCCCCGGAAATTATTACGGATCGACGCTGGTCCGCCTGCGCCCCGGTGATCCGATGGCGGCCACGCTGGCGCTGGTCGCCGCCGTGGCGATCGAGGACGCGGTTCGGGCCTGTCTTCCCGATATCGGCACGCGTCTTGTGCTGAAATGGCCGAACGATCTGTTGATCGACGGCGCCAAATTGTCGGGCATCTTGTTGGAGCGTACGGGTGATGCGGTCGTCATCGGCATGGGGATCAACCTGGCGTCGGCCCCGGACCTATCCGACCGCGCCACGACCGCGCTTGGCGATCATGGCGTCACTGTCTCGCCCCAGACGATGCAGGCGCTGCTCGCCGATGCGATGACCCGTTGGCTCGCGATCTGGAGGGAGCAGGGGCTGTCGGCGATCATCACGCGCTGGGAGGCCCGGGCGCATCCGCGCGGCACCGTGCTGACCGCCAGACTGCCGGACGGGCAGGCGCTGACCGGCGCCTTTGACGGCTTGGCGAGCGACGGCGCTCTCAGGCTCGGCTTGGCGGACGGCTCTTGCCATGTCATCCATGCCGGCGATATTTTCCTGATCTGAAGGACGCCCATGCTGCTTGCGATCGATGCCGGGAACACGAACGTGGTCTTTGCGCTGCTCGAAGGCCGGACGATCAAAGGCCGCTGGCGGATCGCCACCGATCCGCGCCGCACCGGTGACGAATATGCGGTCTGGCTCAGCCAGCTGCTGGCGCTGGAGGGCTATGCGCGTGAGGATGTGACCGGGGTCATCATCGCCACCGTCGTGCCGCGCGCGCTGCACAATCTTCAGGTGCTGGCGCAGAAATATTTCAAGGTCGATCCCTTGATTGCGGGTCGCGCGCCGGTCGAGTGGGGTATCGCGATCGACGTCGACGAACCCGCCTCGCTGGGCGCGGACCGGGCGGTCAACACGATCGCGGCGCATGAACTCTATCCCGGTGACCTGATCACCATCGACTTCGGCACTGCGACGACGTTCGACATCAGCGACTATCAAGGCGCGTATAAGGGTGGGATCATTGCGCCGGGCATCAACCTGTCGCTCGACGCGCTGGTGACTGCCGCCGCCAAGCTGCCGCGCATCGCCATCGAGGCGCCGGAGAGCCGCAGCGTGATCGGCCGCAACACGGTCGACCAGATGCATATCGGCATCTTCTGGGGCTATGTCGCGATGATCGAGGGGCTGGTCGCGCGGTTGAAGGCCGAGGTCGGGCGGCCGGTCAAGGTGCTGGCGACCGGCGGGCTGGCCGCGCTTTTGGCCCCCCATACCGATGTTTTCGATCATATCGAACCCGATCTGACCATTCAGGGGCTGGCGATCCTGTGGGAACGCGCCCATATCAGGTGATGAGTTTCGGACCATGCAGCCCGCGAGATACCGCTGGGCGCGAAGGTCCGCGAAGAAATGACCGCGCCCTGACCGGCGCATCCCTATCGCCCCGAACCCGCTTTCAGCGGGGTGGGCGTCCATTGTCAGGAAGTGAATGACTCCCAAGAAAGAATTGCTGTTCTGCGCGCTCGGTGGATCGGGCGAAATCGGCATGAACGTGAACCTGTACGGCACCGAAGGTAAGTGGGTGATGGTCGATTGCGGCATCACCTTCGCCGATCCGGCCTATCCGGGCATCGATGTGATCCTGCCCGACCTGAGCTTTATCGAGGACCGGCTGGACGATCTGGTCGGCATCGTGCTGACCCATGGTCACGAAGACCATATCGGTGCGCTGCCCTATCTCGCCGAAGACTTGGGCGTGCCAATCTATGCCACCGCCTTCACTGCGGGCCTCGTTCGTGGCAAGCTGGAGGAAGAGGGCAGCGCCAACCGCGTCAAGCTGCGCGTGATGGAGACGGGCAAGACGTTCGAGGTCGGCCCGTTCGACTTCACCTTCGTGCCGCTGTCGCACTCGATCCCCGAGGCCAACGCGCTGCTGATCGAAACGGCTGTGGGCCGGGTCTTCCACACCGGCGACTGGAAGCTCGACCAGACGCCGGTCATCGGCAAGCCCGCCACCCCAGCGCAACTGGCGTCGATCGGCGACATGGGCGTCGACGTGCTGGTCTGCGACTCTACCAACGCCTTCAATACTGAGGCGTCGGGTTCGGAAGCGAGCGTTCGTCCCGGCATCGCCGAGACGGTCGCCAAGGCCAAGGGCCGCGTCGTCGTCACCACCTTCGCCTCCAACGCCGCGCGTCTGGTGACGCTGGGCGAGGTGGCCAAGGAGACGGGGCGCAAGCTGTGCGTCACCGGCCGTTCGCTCGACCGGATCCTGAAGGTCGGCAAGGCCTGTGGGTACTTCAAGGGTTTCCCGGAGACGGTGGATCCCGAGACCGCGATGCGCCTGCCCAAGGACCGCGTCCTGATCGTCGCCACCGGCGGACAGGGCGAACCGCGTGCGGCGCTGTCGCGCATCGCCGAGGGCAGCCATACGATCCGGCTCGACACCGGCGATACCGTGATCTTCTCGGCGCGCCAGATTCCGGGCAACGAGACGGCGGTCGGCCGTATCCAGAACATCCTGGCGGGCAAGGGCGTCCGCATGGTCACCGAGCGTCAGGCGCATGTCCATGTCTCGGGCCACCCCGGTCAGCCTGAACTGGCCCAGATGTACAAGTGGCTGCGCCCCCGCACGCTGATGCCGGTTCATGGCGAGATGCGCCACATGATGGAACATGCCCGCTTCGCGACGACGCAGGGCGTGCCGCAGACCCTGGTCCAGTCGGACGGCGACATGGTCCGCCTGCTGCCCGGCAACGCCACCAAGATCGGCAATGTGCCGGTCGGACGGCTGGTGCTGGACGGCGACGTCATCCTGCCGTCGGACGGCTCGACGATGAACGAGCGGCGCAAGCTGGCGATCAACGGCCAGATCTCGGTCGGCGTTGCGGTCGCCAAGGGGCGGCTGGTCGGCAGCCCGCAGATCCGCGTGCAGGGCGTACCCGTCGAGGATGAACGCGACGCCTTCATCGCCGAGGCGGTGGCGGCTGCGGCCAAGGCGGTGGACGGCCCGCGCCGTGCGACCGACAAGCTGCGCGAAGACATTCGCCTGTCGGTGCGCAAGGTCGCGACGCGGTGGACCGGCAAGAAGCCGATCGTCGACGTCCTGTTGATCGAGGGCTAAGACCATGCACTGGACGTCGGCGCTCGCGATCTACGTCCTGTTCTGGTTCCTCGCCGTGTTCCTGGTCCTGCCCTTCGGGGTCAGGACCACGCATGAGGCGGGGGGCGAGCATATTCCCGGCACGGCCGAGAGCGCGCCGCATGTCTTCCTGATCGGGCGCTTTTTCCTGCGCACGACGATCGTGGCGACGGTGATGTTCGTCCTGTTCTACCTCAACTATGTCTATGGCTGGATCACCGCAGACATGCTCGACTGGAGCGGGGTGAGCCGGGGCGTCTGACATGGCGCGTGCGTCCCGCCTGTTCGACCTGCTGCATCTGCTCCACCGCCAGAGCGGCGTCGTGTCCGGGCGGCATCTGGCCGGGGAACTCGGCATTTCGCTTCGTACATTGTACCGCGATATCGCCACGCTCCAGGCGATGGGCGCGGATGTCGAGGGCGGGGCGGGGGTCGGTTATCGCCTGAAGCCCGGCTTCATGCTGCCGCCGATGAGCTTTCCCGTCGAGGAGGTCGAGGCGTTGGTCCTGGGCGCGCGCTGGGTCGCGGAGCGGGCGGACCCGGGGATGAGGCAGGCGGCGCGCAGTGCCGCGGCGCGGATCATGCGTGCGATGACGGCGGAGCAAGCCGATGCGATGCGCGATACCGCTCTATTCATCGGCTCATGTTCCGAGACTTATGAGGCGGAGGTCGACCCCGCACCGCTGCGGGCCGCAATCCGGGCGGAGCGCCGTCTTTTGCTGGTGTATCGCGATGCCACGGGCGAGACGTCGGAGCGGATGATCTGGCCGATGGCGATCGCGCTGTTCGACCGCGCCGATGTGCTGCTGGGTTGGTGCGAGTTGCGCAGCGCCTATCGCACGTTCCGCATCGATCGGATCGTCACCGCCCGGACCATGCCCGAGCGCTATCCGCGTCGTCGCGCGGTCATGCTCCGCGAATGGCGTGAGGCGGAGGGCATTCCGCAGGAGCGTTTCCTGCTGACGGAAACTGACGCAGGCGTCGGATAGGCGGTGCTCCTCTCGAACGAAGGAGCTTTGCCATGACCTGCCCGACGACCACCATCCTGCTGCACATCGCCGATATGGGCGTCAGCACCGACTTTTATCGCGGGATATTGGGCCGCGATCCCGTCGACGCGGGCGATGCCTTTACCCTGTTCGCCCTCGACTCAGGCACGACGCTGGGTCTGTGGCGGCGCGATGTGATCGAGCCGGTGGCCGACGGGGAGTCGGGCGCCATCGAATTGGGATTCTGGCGGAACCATGACGGCGTGGATGCGTGTCATGCGGACTGGCTGGGCAAGGGCGTGGCGATGCTGATGCCGCCCACGGATCGCCCGTTCGGGCGGAGCTTCGTCGCGCTGGATCCCGATGGGCATCGGTTGCGGGTCTATGCGCTGAACGGGTAAGGGGCGTGGCCTTCGACTTCGCTCAGGCTGAACGGCGGCAGGGGCGAGGTTCGACCGCCACTTTTCCACCCTCCGTTCGCACTGAGCGAAGTCGAAGCGCAAGGGGCGGCCCCAGGTTACCGCAACCGCTCGATCGCCTGGGCCAGTGCGACATAGAGCTTGCCCATATCCGACGACAGCAGCGTGACGCCCAGCGGCGACCCGTCACGCTGCGCCAACACCCCGCGCAGCATCGCCTCGAAGTCATGGATATAGCGGTTCACATGATCGCGGAACTTGGGATCCTCGTCATACAGATCGGCGATGCCGCGCGCCTGATGCGAGTCGAGGATACGCACCGCACGCCGGGTAAAGACGCCGCGATCCCCCTTCAGATAGGCGGCCCAGGCGCTGTCGGTGACTTCGGGGGCATAGATTTTGGTGATGTCGATCGATGCCGAATTCAGCGATTCGACCAGCAGCGAGGCGCGGCGCGCGAAATTGTCGCGATCGGCTTCCTCGCGCTCCGTCCGCGCCTCCTCGATCCGCGATTCGACGATGGTCGTCTTCTCGATGATCAAGTCGGCCTGCCGCGCCAGCCGCTCGGTCGCGCGCGTGGCGGCTTCCACCGCGTTCTGGGTGGCGTCGACGATGGCATGAACCTGCCGCTCGACGGTGTCGCCGGTCGCGCGTCGCATCGCCTCGGCACTGGCGATTTCCAGCGCGCTGGCGGCCTGGGGAATGACATCGGCCAGCGTCTCGCGCGCCTTTTCGGCCGCCGTGGCGGCGGTTTCGCGGACGCGCAGCAAGGCATCGACCAGCTTCGGCGCCGCCTCATCGGCGAATTGGTGCGAGCGTTCGATCGTCTCCTCGACCATCATGCCCAGCGCATCGGCCTTGGCCCGGCCGGTCGACAGGGTCTCGAGCAGCGAGCCCGACAGCGTCTCCAGCGTCTGGCGCTGCTCGGCGATGACGTCGGCGATCGCTTCGATCGCCTCATGCGTGCTTTCGGCTGCGGCAACCAGTGCCAACAATTCGGGCTTCGTCTCGACGACGACCTGATGGCTGGCGTGCATCCGCTGGTCGAGCCGTTCCAGCGCCTCGGGCAGCGTCTCGTCGATCTCGCGCGCGGCGGCATCGAGTGCGATCAGCAGCGTCTCGGTCGTGCCGATGACGCGGTTGGCCATGGTTTCGCCCGCCTCCAGCGCGCCGGTCATCGCATCGGCCGAGCCGCCCAAGGCACTGATCGAGGCGGCGAGCATCTGCGACTTTTCGGTGCCCTGGCTGTGCAGCACCGCGATGCGCGTCTCGACCCGCTCCAATTCGGTGTCGAGCCTGTCGATCATCGTCTCGCCGGCGATCCGCTGCGCCTCCAGTTCGGCGGTCAGGCGGGCTACGGCGCCGTCCACATGGGTCAGGCGCTCGGCGAGCGCGTCGGCGCTGTCACGCGCGGCGCTGTCGAGCGCGGCCTGGTTCGCCGCGACCATCGCCAGCATCTCCTCGCCCTGGGCGGCGATGCCCAGGCGCGACTGGTCCATGGCCTGGGCCGTCCGGTCGAGCAGCACGTCGATCGTGGTGGCCAGCGTGCCCGTGACGGTTTCCAGATGCGCGCCGGCGACGCGACTGGTTTCCTCCATCTGCTCGATATGCGTGGCCAGCCGGAGTGCGGCGCCGCTGGCGATGGTATCCGCATCCTGCCCGCGCCGACCCAGCGCGACGAACTGGGCGTCGAGTTCCATCGCATGGGTATGCGCCGAGCGTGCCGCCTCCGCCATCCGGTCGGACGCCTCGCCGATCTCCTCCGCCGCGCGGGGCAGGGCGTCGAGCAGCTGGGTCATGCTCGACTGGCTGGTCATGGCGATATCGGCGAGCGTGCGGCCATGCGCCTCGACCATCTGGATATCGTCGGTCAGATCACGGGCGATCGTCCTGAAGCGCGTCTCGGCGGCCTGCGCCATTTCGGACAGCGCGATCGCCTGGGCCGACAATTCGAAGCGGTTGGCGGACAGGGCCTGTCCGATCGCGCCGACCGCGCGCTCCAGCGCCGCCGCTTCCTCGCGCATGTCGCGCGCGGTCAGGGCGAAGCGGCGTTGCTCGGCGCGGCTGCTCCGCTGGCCGACCAGCCACAGGACTGCGATCAGCATCGGCCCGGCGATCGCGAGCGTGCCCAGCGGTGCCATCGTCGTGGGCGAGAGCACCGGACTGGCCGAGATGCCCCAGAACAGAATGGCCGCCGCCCACAGGACCGACACCAGGATCGCGGCGATCAGCGGCCAGCGCGCAGGCGAAGGTTCCTCATCTCCGGCCAGCGCGGTGCCTTCGTCCAGCCAGACGCCGAAGGGCGGGGGATCGGCGGCAGGTGCTTCTCCGGCCGGGGGCTGGGCGGCATAGTCCGGCATATCCGCCTCCGCGTTCGGCATGTCCGACCTGTCCTGACGCTCTGCGCGCATGTCGACGATCATCTTGGCCCCCGTGTCACAATGGGCCGGTTTATCACGTTTGCCGATGGCAGAAAGCGAATTGCGCTATTCCGTGCAACCCCGGTTCGGGTTTAAGCGAAGACGATGACCTATGAGCACGGAACGATCGATTCTACCCTGGCGGCGGTGGCGGGTGACGAACCGGCCGTGATCCAGGAGTTGCGCCACGCCTTTGTCGAGGGTGTGACCCGTGCGATGGAAGCCATGCATATGGCCGAGGACGCCGGCGAATGGCGCGAGGCGGCGTTGCGGCTGAAGGGGCTGGCGGCCAGCGTCAATGCCCTGCCATTGATGACCCTGGCGGCCCAGGCCGCGGAACTGGAAAGCCCGGACGTGCAGTTGCTCGACCGGATCGGGGATCAGGTCGCGCGCCTTTGACACTTCGCGGGGTCGGGGCTGGCATGGCGCGCCTCTAGCGCCTAACAGCAGGCGATGCTTTCCGGTCTTCTCTTTGCGATTGACGATGCCGACGACCGCCCCGGTCGGCTGACGGCCACCCTGCCGTTCGCGGGTGTCACCCTGATCGAGTATCAGGCGCGCCTGCTGATCGCCGCGGGTGCCGCGCAGATCATCATCGTCGTTGCGCGCCTGACCCCGGAACTGCTCGGCGCGATCGCCCGAATCGCCCAGCGCGGGGTGGTGGTCGACACGGTGCGCAGCGCGGTGGAGGCGTCGGAGAAACTCCACCCCCTGTCGCGATTGCTCGTGCTGGCCGATGGCCTGATCACCACCGAGGATACGATCGCGCTGGTCCTGCGCGATGCCGGGCATGACGCGCTGATCGTGTTGCCCGAGGCGGGGGCCGAAGCCGGGCTGGAGCGGGTCGGCGGCCAGATGGCTTGGGCGGGCGTCGCGCGGCTCGATCCGCGCCGCGTCGCCGAAGTGGCGGCACTGCCCCGCGATTATGACCTGCAATCGACGCTGTTGCGCCTCGCGGCACAGGCGCGGGCGACGCATATCCTGCTGCCCGCCGATGCGGAAAAGGCCGGGCATGGCATCGTTCACCGCGCCGAGGCGCTGGAGGCGCGCGGGCGGGCGGTCGTCGCGCGGCTGGTGTCGGGGCGGCGGAGCTGGTTCGATCGTTATATCCTGGCACCCATCGCACGCCTCGCGCTGCCGCGGCTGGTCGAGCGCTCGGTCCCCGCGCATGTCGCGGGCGGGGTCGGGGCCGGGCTGGGGCTGCTCGGACTGGTTCTGATCCTGTCCGGCCTTCCGGCTTTTGGCCTGCTGATCGCCATTGCGGGAACGCTGGGGCTGGGCCTTGGCGAGACGCTGGCGGGATTGCGCGACGAACAGGGCGCGGCGCGCGCGGGGGCGGCGGCGATCGCGGCGCTGTCCGGGCTCGCCGTGGCGGCGCTCGGGTGGCAGGATTTCCGTCTGTCGGGCGAGGATATCGCGCCGGTGCTGGCCTTGATGCTGATCATTCTCGGTATCCTGGCGGAGCGGGCCGGGCTGTATCGCTTTCGGCGCCGCTGGTGGGCCAGCCCGCCCGCCTATCTGCTGGTGCTTTTCCCCGCCGCGCTGGTCGGCATCGCGCCCTGGGGCCTCGCGCTGGCGAGTATCTATGCGATCGTCACTTTAACGTCCGCAATCGAGACATTGCGCGCCCAAGTTTAGTGTCGCTTTAACATCAAAGGGGTTAGCGGTGCCCCATGGCGGTCGAACCGGACCCACATCACGCCTCTCCATGGCAAGCCACGCGACTGTCCGACCGCGTCGCGGCGGCGCGCGCGCGCGCGGCGGGACGGCGACGGGGCGCAGTGCTCGACCTGCGGCTGGATGCCGAATCGCGCCTGAGCGATCAGGTCCGGTTCGAGGTGACGGGGCGGTTGCATCATTTGGTCGAGGCGATCGCCCGCGATCTGCTGCAACAGGCCGATCGGCTCATGCCGGAGGGCGCGCAACACCCCCAGCCGGAAGAGGTCTTGCGGCGCCTTTATCGTGCGGATGCGCTGACCGACCCGGCACTGGTCGACGAACTGGTGGCGCAGGTGCGGCAGGGCCTGATCGCCCGTGCGCTGCCCATCGAGAACATGGCCGGTGATGCGCCAAGCTTGCTGGTCCGCCTGACCGAAGCCCCCGACCGGATCGTCGCCGCGGCCGCGCGTGCGGTGCTGCTGGCCGAGGGGCGTGCGCGCGAGGTCGATGAAGCGGCGGGCCTGCCGACCCGACTGCACGAACGACTGGTCTGGACCGTGGCGGCGGCCCTGCGCGATGGCGACGATCCGGCCTGGGACCGGGCACTGGCGCAGGCGGTCGAGCGTGTCCTGGCGGCGCGCGATGACGGTGAACGGTCGGGCCTGCCCGCGATGCGGCTGGCCGGGGCGATCGACGCGCGGCCGGGCGAACTGCCCGACCTGCTGCTCGAAAGCCTGTCCGACCGGCAATTGGGTTTGTTCGTCGCCCTCCTCAGCCATGCGCTGGGCATCGAGCATGACATGGTCCGCGAGATCGTGCTGGAACCCGAAGGCGACCGGCTCTGGCTCGCGCTGCGGTCGCTGGACCAGGATCGGCCGGTGATCGCGCGGATCGGTCTGTCGCTGTGCGAGGCGGACGCGCGGCGCGATGTCGATGGCTTTGCCGAGGCGCTGGACGCGATCATGGCCATTCCCGCCGAAGAGGCCCGCCGGGCCATCGCATCGTTAAACCTGCCCGCGCCGTTTCGAGAGGCGATCGAGCGGCTGGAAGGCTCCGATCGCCGATGAGCTCGATGGATAGCCCCGGCGAGTCGATGGTCGCACGTGCCATTCTGGATGCGAGCGATCACATCCTGTCGGCCGATCCGCCCATCGAGCTGCTCCATATGCGCGCGGGCGGCAGCGTCAGCGACTGCCTGGCAGTGGCACCCATCGCCCGGGTCGCCCGGCTGGCGCGACGGCTGGGCATCACGGTGTCGCGGCAGGTGATGGTCGCCGATGACGAGGGCGATCTCGATCTGTGGGTGCAGGCTCGTCCCGAAACCGGGCAGATCCGCCTGAGCGTCAGCGGCTGGCGTGATCGGGACGCGTGGAAGCCGGGCGCGCTGCCACCCGATCATGCGGCGATGGGGGCGGACTTCCGCTGGGAAACCGACGCGGCGCTTCGTCTGACCTTCGTGTCGCCACGCGCCGGGATGCGCCATGGCTTCGATGCGCAGGCGATGCTGGGGCGGCCATTGGCGGCGCTCTTCGCGTTCGACTCGGGCACGGCGCTGCTGGACGAAGGCGCGCCGCTCGACGGGCGGGGTGCCCGGTTGCGGCCGACCGATGCGCCGGTGCGGTTGTCGGCGGCGATCCGTCATGATGCGATGGGGGGCATCGCCGGGCTGGTCGGCGCGACCTATCTGATCGATGAGCCGGGGGAGGGCACGGATGACGCCTTGCTGCATCCCGGCGCGTTGCCGTTGACCGAGACCTTTACGGCCGGACTCGACCGCGCCCTGCGCACGCCGCTGGCGCGGATCGTCGCCAATGCGGACAGTATCGCGGCGCGCAGCGACGGGCCGATTGCCGCCGAATATGCCGAATATGCCAATGACATCGCGCATGCCGGGCGGCATCTGATCGGGCTGGTCGACAATCTGGTCGAATTGCAGGCGATCGAGCAGCCCGACTTCCGGCTGGCGGCCATGCCGATCGATCTGGCGGATGTCGCCCGCCGCGCTTCCGGCTTGCTGGGCGTACGCGCCGATGCCGCCAGCGTGACGATCGGTCGTCCTGCAGCGGACGAGGCGATGCCCGCCATTGGCGATTTCGGCCGGTGTCTCCAGATCCTGCTCAACCTGATCGGCAATGCGATCCGTTACACCCCGCGCGGCGGCGAGGTGGTCGTCACCGCCGAGCGCGACGGGGACTGGGCGGTGGTCAGCGTCGTCGATCATGGCAAGGGCATCGCGCCAGAGGACCAGACCCGCATTTTCGAAAAGTTCGAGCGGGTCGACCCCGGCGAGCCCGGTGGTAACGGCCTGGGTCTCTATATCGCGCGCCGTCTGGCACGGGCGATGGGCGGGGATTTGTCGGTGGAAAGCGTGCCGGGCGAGGGGGCGACCTTCCACCTTCGCCTTCGGGCGCGCTGAATATTGGTGATGGCCCCCCCTTTGGGGCGGGGCTGAAGTCGTTTTCGACAGATCCTGTTCGACCAGCAAAAAGGGCTCCCGAAGGAGCCCTTTCCACTGCCGTCCTGGTGGACCGCTCAGCGCCGCCGGGGCATCCGCCGAGCGACCAGGATCAGCGCCAGTCCCGCAACTGCGACAAAGGCGCCGCGATCCGCCCATTCGCTCCGGCCGAGCATGAAGCTCTGTTCGGGCCAATGGATATAGCCCAGGCCCTGACCGATCCATAATCCCCCCGTCAGCGCCAGCATGACGCCGATGGCGATCAGGATCGGCCGGACCCGGTTCATGGCTTAGCGCTTCTCGACCGGAACGTACGAACGCTGCGTCGGGCCGGTGTACAGCTGACGCGGGCGGCCGATCTTCTGGTCGGGATCGGTGATCATCTCGTTCCACTGCGCGACCCAGCCGACGGTGCGGGCGAGCGCGAACAGCACGGTGAACATCTCGGTCGGGAAGCCGATCGCCGACAGGATGACGCCCGAATAGAAGTCGACGTTCGGGAACAGCTTCTTCTCGACGAAATATTCGTCGTTCAGCGCGATCTCTTCAAGGCGCAGCGCCGTCTCGAACAGCGGATCATTGACCTTCAGCGCGTCGAACACTTCGCGCACGGTCTTCTGCATCACGGTCGCGCGCGGGTCGTAGTTCTTGTAGACGCGGTGACCGAAGCCCATCAGGCGGAACGGATCGTTCTTGTCCTTGGCGCGCGCGATGAACTCGGGGATGCGATCGGGCGTGCCGATCTCGCGGAGCATGTTGAGCGCGGCTTCGTTCGCGCCGCCATGCGCCGGACCCCAGAGGCAGGCGATGCCCGCCGCGATGCAGGCGAACGGATTGGCGCCCGACGAACCGGCCAGACGGACGGTCGAGGTCGACGCGTTCTGCTCGTGATCGGCGTGCAGGATGAAGATGCGGTCCATCGCCTTTTCGACGGCCGGGTTCACCTCATACGGCTCGGCCGGAACGCCGAAGGTCATGCGCAGGAAGTTGCCGGTGTAGGACAGCGAGTTGTCCGGATACAGGAAGGGCTGGCCCACGCTGTACTTGTACGCCATCGCCGCGATCGTCGGGATCTTGGCGATCAGGCGGTGCGACGCGATGGTGCGCTGCACCGGGTCATGGATGTCGGTCGAATCGTGATAAAAGGCCGACAGCGCGCCGACGACGCCGCACATGATCGCCATCGGGTGCGCATCGCGGCGGAAACCACGGAAGAATGCCGCCAGCTGCTCATGCACCATGGTGTGGCGCGTGATGGTCGTGGTGAACTCGGACAGCTCGCCGTGGTTGGGCAGCTCGCCGTTCAGCAGGAGGTACGCGACCTCCATGAAGCTGCTATTCTCGGCCAGTTCGCCGATCGGATAGCCGCGGTGCAGCAGAACGCCTTCGTCACCGTCGATATAGGTCAGCTCCGACCGGCACGACGCGGTCGAGGTGAAGCCGGGATCATAGGTGAAGGCACCCGTCTGCGCATAGAGCTTGCGGATGTCGACCACGTCCGGGCCGATCGAGCCGGACATGACCGGATAGTCAAAGCCCTTGCCGCCGATGTCGAATTTCGCGGTGTCGCTCATACTCAGTGATCCTTCCTATCTGCGGTCATCTGGTCCGCAATCCGCCCCAGGCTTTCCTCGCGGCCCAGCAAAACGAGCACGTCGAAGATTCCCGGAGACGTCTTGCGTCCGGTCAAGGCAGCGCGGAGCGGCTGGGCGACCTGACCGAGCTTCACGCCCTCGGCTTCGGCCACTTTGCGTACCGCGTCTTCCAAAAGCTCCGTATCCCAGTTGTGCACCGCGTCAAGCGCGGTGTGAACGGAAAAGAGAATGCCCCGTGCCTTTTCGTCGAGCAAGCCGGTGGCGGCGTCGTCCAGGCTCAACGGACGGGTCGCGAAAAGGAAGCGCGCGCCGTCGGCCAATTCGTTCAAATTGGCGGCGCGCGGCTTCAGCGCGGGCATGGCGGCGGTCAGCAGCGCGACGTCTTCGACACCCATCCGCTTGGCGGTCAGCTCGGCCAGACGTGCATCATCGGCTTCGCGAATATAATGGCCGTTGAGATTTTCGAGCTTCTTCAGGTCGAAACGCGATGGCGCCTTGCCGACGGCGGCGAGGTCGAACCACTTCACCGCCTCGTCCCGCGCGATGATCTCGGCATCGCCGTGACCCCAGCCCAGGCGGAGCAGGTAATTGTCGAGCGCTTCGGGCAGGATGCCCATCTCGTCGCGATACGCCTCGATCCCGACCGCGCCGTGCCGCTTCGACAGCTTCGCGCCGTCCGATCCATGGATCAGCGGGATATGCGCATAGATCGGCTCGGCCCAGCCCATCGCCTTGTAGATGGGCAGCTGGCGAAAGGCGTTGTTCAGGTGATCATCGCCGCGGATGACATGGGTCACGCCCATGTCATGGTCGTCGACCACCACGGCCAGCATATAGGTCGGCGTGCCGTCCGAACGCAGCAGGACCAAGTCGTCCAACTCGGCATTCTGCACGGTGACGCTGCCCTGGACCCGATCCTCGATCGTGACCGCCCCGTCGCGCGGGGCGCGCAGGCGGACGACGAAGGGCTGGCCCTCCGGCGCGGTGGCGGGATCGGCGTCGCGCCAGGGCGAACGGATGCGCAGCGGCTGCTTGGCGGCCTGTGCCGCTTCGCGCTGGGCGGCGATCTCTTCCTGCGTCATGTAGCAGCGATAGGCATGGCCCTTGGCCATCATCTCGCGGGCGACCTCGGCATGGCGGTCGGCGCGGGCGAACTGGAACACGGCGTCGCCGTCCCAGTCCAGGCCCAGCCAGCGCATGCCGTCCAGGATCGCGTCGATCGCGGGCTGGGTCGAGCGGGCGCGATCGGTATCCTCGATCCGCAGCAGGAACTTGCCGCCATTCGCCCGCGCGAACAGCCAGTTGAACAGCGCGGTGCGCGCGCCGCCGATGTGAAGGAATCCGGTCGGCGAGGGCGCGAAACGGGTCACGACTCCGCTCATGGTCGATCCGGTGGCGATATCATGTGTTGCGCTCAACCGCGCATACTCCCAGCATAAGATTCGATGGCCCAGTCAGCCGCCGCAGCCCCTAGCATCAAGCGTCCGCGCCGCCAAATGCCGCGCCTTCGCGTGGTGGAGCAATGGGCCGAGGCCGAGCGGAACCAGATTCCGTTATGGACGCCGGTGATGCTGGGGGCCGGGATTGCGGCGTGGTTCGTGCTGCCCGATCCGCGAGCCTGGGCGGCAGTGGTGCTGGCGGCCGGGGGCGTCGGACTGGCGGCGGTGACCCTGTCCGATGGCGGGCGGGTGATGCGCGCCATTGGTGTGGCGGCGATGCTGGTCATGGCGGGAATGCTGCTGGCCTGGGCACGCGCCGAGTCCGTTCGTGCGCCTGTCCTCGCGCGGCCGGTGATGGCGGATATGGTCGCCGAGGTGGAGGCGGCCGAACCTTTGGCGGCGCGGCAGATCGTCCGGCTGATGCTGCGGCCTGTACAGGCGCAGGATGGGCGCGGGCGGCGTCTAAGGCTGCCGCCGCGGCTTCGAATATCGTTGCCGCAGGAGGACGCGCCGGTCGGATTGGGGCAGGGCGCACAAGTCCGGTTGCGGGCGCGGCTGATGCCCCCCGCCGGGCCGGTCGCGCCCGGAGGCTATGATTTCGCGCGCGCGGCTTGGTTTCAGGGGATCGGCGCCACGGGACGCGGTTTTGCGCCGGTGCGGATGCTGCGTTTGGCCGATCAAGGCCCCGGTTTGCGCCAGCGCCTGTCGCAGCGGATCACGGCGCAGGTTCCGGGCAGCGCGGGCGGGATCGCGGCGGCGCTGGCGACGGGCGATGTCGGCGCGATCGCGCAGGACGATGCGGAGGCGATGCGGCGCGCGGGGCTGGCGCATCTGCTGTCGGTCAGCGGCCTTCACATCACGGCGGTCGTCGGGATCGTGATGGTGCTGACGATCAGATTGCTGGCGCTCTGGCCATGGCTGGCGTTGCGGGTCCGACTGCCGCTGATCGGCGCGGCGGCGGGGGCGGTTGCCGCCGTCGGATATACGTGGCTGACCGGATCGGAGGTTCCGACGATACGGTCCTGTGTCGCGGCGATGCTGGTCCTTGCCGCCCTGGCCATGGGGCGGGAGGCGATGACGTTGCGCCTCGTTGCGGCGGGGGCGCTGATCGTGCTGATCTTCCGGCCCGAGGCGTTGGTGGGTGCCAGTTTCCAACTGTCCTTCGCGGCGATCACCGCCATTGTCGCGCTGCACGAGCATTCCGCGATCCGCCGCGGGCTGGGGCCGCATCCCGATTGGCGCTGGGCGGCCCTGCGACATCTGGGCGCGTTGCTGCTGACCGGATTGGTGGTCGAGGCGGCGCTGATGCCGATCGCCATCCATCATTTCCACAAGGCGGGGCTTTACGGCGCGCTGGCCAATATCGTCGCCATTCCCTGGACGACCTTCATCGCCATGCCGCTGGAGATGGTCGCCTTGTTGCTGGAGCCCATGGGGTTGGGTGGTCCTGTCTGGTGGTTGCTGGGACAGGCCCTGGGTCTGTTGCTGAAGCTGGCTCATGCCGTGTCCGCCATCCCGGGATCGGTGGTCGCCTTGCCCGTGGCGTCGGGATGGGCGTTCGGGCTGGCGGTCGTGGGGGGACTATGGATCGCTCTTTGGCGGACCCGGTGGCGATGGCTCGGGACGCCCGCATTGATGGCCGGGCTATCGGTCATGCTCGCCGCCCCTGCGCCCGACCTCATCGTGACCGGTGACGGGCGCCATGCCGGGATCGCGATGGGGCAGGGCATGGCGCTGCTGCGTGACCGGGCGGGGGATTATATGCGGACCACCCTGTCCGAACTGAGCGGCACCGATGCCCAGCCGATGGCGCTGGCCGATCAACCGGCGGCGCGTTGCGGGCGGGATATGTGCGTGACCGTTCTGGAGCAGGGCGGACGGCGCTGGCGGATCGCCGCGACGCGCAGTGGCTATCCGGTGCCATGGACAGAACTGGTCGCGCTTTGTGGCCAGATGGACATCATCATCGCCGACCGTCGCCTGCCCGATGCGTGCCGGCCGCGCTGGTTGAAACTGGACAGCACTGTCTTCAAGCGGACTGGCGGGATATCCATCCGGCTCGATCCCCCCATGGTGGGGGTGGTGCGCCAACCCGGCGATCGACATCCATGGTCGATCGCCGGACAAGGCGGAGGGCTATAGGCCTCTTCGTCAACCAGGTGCGATGTACTGGACAGCGTTCAAACCGTCTTCGCGGGCGGAGGCGTTCGCTGTCCGGAACCGGATAAGGGCGCCCGACGCCGACCGGCCCCATTTGCCATGGCCGAGCGGTCCGGCAGGGTTTTCCGCTGCCCTTATTCGTAGCGGCGCAAGATGCCCGATAACTTACCCTGCACCCGGACCTGCGCGGGCGCGTAACGCTGCGGATCATAGGCCCGGTTGGCGGGGTCGAGGCGGACCATCGAGCCCTCCCGCCGGAAATATTTCAGCGTCGCTTCGCTATCATCGATCAGCGCGACCACGATCTGTCCGTCGCGCGCGACATCGGTGCGGCGGATCAGCGCATAGTCGCCGTCCAGGATACCCGCCTCGACCATCGAATCGCCGGATACTTCCAGCGCATAATGCTCGCCCGAGCCCAGCAGCGCGGCGGGCACGGCCAGCATTGCGCTGTCTTCGAACGCTTCGATCGGCAAACCGGCGGCGATCCGGCCGTGCAGCGGGATTTCGACCACGTCATTGGCGGGTTCGATCGCCGGACGCGCGGCAGGCGTGCGAATGTTGCCAGACGCGGGTTCCGCCGCGGCAGGCTTCTCGGGCCGGTCGGGCATCCGCAGCACCTCCAGCGCACGGGCGCGATTGGGCAGGCGGCGAATGAAGTGGCGTTCCTCCAGCGCGGAGATCAGGCGGTGGACACCCGATTTGGACTTGAGGTCCAGCGCCTCCTTCATCTCCTCAAAGGACGGCGAGACGCCGGTTTCCTTCAAACGGTCGTTGATGAAGCAGACAAGCTCATGCTGCTTTGCGGTGAGCATCGCGATCCTCCGTCCAGAACAGACGCGGAACTTATATGGAACGTTTTGGCTTGCGTCAAGCGAGCATCAGGATTTCCGCCGAGTCGCCCATGGCGGCGGCGGGGGCATGGGGCGGGCGGATGATCAGGCAGGTCGACCGCGCCAGGGTCAGCAGCATCGAGCTGTCCTGAATGGCCGCCGCATGGACCCGCCCGTCGAGCATCGCGGCGCGCAGATAGTCGATGCGCGGACCATTGGCGGGCAAATCCTCGCCCAGCACGGCGGGAATGGGCTTGGGCAGGGGATCGGCGGCGCCCGCCAGATGCGAAATCAGCGGCCGGACGAACAGCGTCGCGGTGACGAAGGCCGAGACGGGATTGCCCGGCAGGCTGAGCACCACCGTATCGCCCAGTCGCCCGGCCATCATCGGCTTGCCGGGGCGAAGCGCGATGCGCCAGAAATCGACGCTGCCCCCGGCCGCCTTCAGTGCGGGCTGTACCAGGTCATGATCGCCGACCGAGGCGCCGCCGGTCGTGACCAGCAGATCGGCCTCGACCGAGGCAAAGGCGTCGCGCAGGCGTTCGAGATTGTCGGGCAGGATGCCCAGGTCGATGATCTCGACCGGCAGGTCGGCAAGCATCGCCGCCAGCATCACGCCGTTGGATTCGGGCAGGGCGGTGGGATCAGTGCTGCCGGGCGGGACCAGTTCGTCGCCGGTCGCGGCAATCGCGACCCGGACGGCCGGTCGGACTGGCAGGGTGGCGTGACCGCCGGTCGCGGCCACCGCGATCCGCGCAGGGGTCAATCGCTGCCCGGCGGCGACCAGCGTGGCACCTTCGGAAAAGTCCAATCCGCGCCGCCGGACATTGCGACCCTGATGGGCGGGGCCTTCACCTGCCAGCGTCAGGGTTGCGCCGTCACGTGTCGCTTCCTCCTGGACGAGAACGGTGTCGGCACCGTCCGGCAGGGCCGCCCCGGTAAAGATGCGCGTCGCCTGTCCGCAGTCTACCGAACCGGCAAAGGGCCGCCCCGCCGCGCTTTCGCCGATGACCGTCCACGGCCCCGGCATATCCTCGAAACGGATCGCATAGCCGTCCATCGCCGACAGGTCGTGCGCTGGCTGGGTCCGCCGTGCGGTCACGTCTCGGGCGGCCCAGCGCCCGGCGGCTTCGCGCAAGGGCAGTTCGACGACGGGGCGCGTGCTGCCCAGGGCGAGCAGCCGGGCCTGGGCTTCTAGGACGGGGAGAAGAATGACGGTCGCTCCTTTTGGCCCTAGGACGCTTTCGGGCAGCGTCCGTTCCGCGTATCGGAAGCGTCAGGCGTGCCAGTCGCCCGACTTGCCGCCCGTCTTGGCGATCAGGCGAATATCACCGATCACCATGCGCTTATCGAGTGCCTTTGCCATGTCATAGACGGTCAGCAGCGTCACCGATACGGCGGTCAGCGCCTCCATCTCGACGCCGGTCTGGCCCGCCGTGGCGGCGGTGGCGGTGGCGGTCACGCCTGCTTCGTCCAGCGCCAGGTCGATCTCCACCTTGCTCAGCGGCAGGGGGTGGCAAAGCGGGATGAGGTCGCTGGTCTTCTTGGCGGCCATGATGCCCGCCACCCGCGCGACCGCCAGCACATCGCCCTTCTGGACACTGCCCGCGCGGATCGCGGCGGCGGCGTCGCGGCTCATGGTGATGCGACCTTGCGCCACCGCCTGGCGCGCCGTGACCATCTTGGCCCCGACATCGACCATGCGGGCCGAACCCTCTTCGTCGAGATGGGTGAGGCCGCTCATCCGATCAGCGCGCGGGTCGCCGCCTCGACATCCTGCTGGCGCATCAGCGCTTCGCCGACGAGGAAGCAGCGGATGCCGTGCGCGGCCATCGCGTCCAGATCCTCACGGCTGGTCAGGCCGCTCTCGGCCACGAAGGTGCTGCCGGCGGGGGCATGGGCGACCAGCTCATAGGTGCGCTGAAAATCGACGGTGAAATCCCTGAGATCGCGGTTGTTCACCCCGATCAGCCGGGATTTCAGCCGGGCTGCCCGCTCCATCTCGGCGGCGTCGTGGACCTCGACCAGCGCGTCCATGCCGCACTCGATCGCCGCGGCCTCGATCTCCTGCATCTGGGTGTCGTCCAGGGCCGCTACGATGATGAGGATCGCGTCTGCTCCCAGCGCGCGCGATTCATGTACCTGCCAGGGATCGACCATGAAATCCTTGCGCAGAACCGGGATCGACACGGCTGCGCGGGCCTGTTCCAGGAACACATCGGCCCCCTGGAACCATCGCTCGTCGGTCAGCACCGACAGGCAGGCCGCGCCCCCCGCTTCATAGGCGCGGGCATGGGCGGGGGGATCGAAATCGGCGCGGATCAGCCCCTTGGAGGGGCTGGCCTTCTTCACCTCGGCGATCAGCGCATGGCCGGTCTTGGCGTCCAGCGCGGCACGGAACCCGCGCGGCGCAGAGACGGTCGCGATCTTGGCGTCGAGGTCGGCATGGGACATGGTCGCCTTGCGCGCGGCGACATCGGCGCGCTTGGTTTCCAGGATGCGGTCGAGCATCGTCATCGGTAAGCAATCCATCGATCGAGAAGCGCCGCGGCCTCGCCGGTATCGATGGCGCGGGCGGCGGCGACCGCGCCTTGGCGAAGGTCGGTGCTATGCCCGGCGACCAGCAGCGCGGCGGCGGCGTTGAGGAGAACCGCGTCGCGATACGCGCCCGGCTCGCCGGCGAGAAGGCGGCGAAGCGCCTCGGCATTGTGCCGCGCGTCGCCGCCACGAATGGCGGTGATGGGATGGCGGGGCAGGCCCGCATCCTCAGGCGTGATGGTGGCGGGCGCGGCAATGTCGCCGACCGAAACCGCGATGCTGGGGCCTGCGCCGGACAGCTCGTCCAGCCCTTCCTCGCCCGAGACGACCAGCGCAGTCTCGGCCCCCAGCTGCTCCAGCGCCTCGGCATAGACGGTCGCATAGTCGGGCCGCGCGATGCCGATCAGCTGGCGCCCGACATGCGCCGGATTGGCGAGCGGACCCATCAGGTTGAAGATCGTCCGCCGCCCGATCGCACGCCGGATCGGGGTGATCCGCGCCATGGCCGGATGATGGTTGGCGGCGAACAGGAAGGCGATGCCGATATCGTTGAGACTGGCCTGCGCCACCGCCCCAGCGCGTTCCATGTCGAGGCCGAGCACTTCCAGCGTATCGGCCGCACCCGCCTTGGACGAAGCGGCGCGGTTGCCATGCTTGGCGACCGGCACGCCCAGCGCCGCCACGACCAGCGACACGGCGGTGGAGACGTTGAGGGTATGATGGCCATCGCCCCCGGTCCCGCAGACATCGACGGTCCCCTTGGGTGCTTCGATCGGGATCAACCGCTGACGCATCGCCCGGGCGGCCTCGGCGATTTCGATCGAGGTTTCACCGCGCTCGGTCAGGCTGATCAGGAAGGCGGCGATCGCCGCATCCTCGGCGCGACCGTCCAATATGTCGGCAAATGCCGCGGCCGCCGTCTCGCGCGACAGCGGGCTGGCGGCATCTGGCAGAAGCGCGACAGTCGTCACGCGGCGTTCTCGACCGGCGGGCGCAGCCGCTCGGGCAGTTCATGCGCCACGCCCGCTTCGCGCAGGAAATTGGCGAGCATGGCATGGCCATATTCGGTGGCGATGCTCTCGGGGTGGAACTGGACGCCGTGGATGGGCAGCGTCGCATGGCGGAAGCCCATCACCGTCCCGTCCTCGGCGCGCGCATTGACGACCAGGCTGTCGGGCACATCGTTGACGATCAGCGAATGATAGCGCGTCGCGGTGAACGGCGAGGGCAGGCCCCGGAACAACCCGGTGCCGTCATGCAGCACCGGCGAGGTCTTGCCGTGCATCAGGCCGCCACGCTCGACCAGGCCGCCGAAATGCTGGCCGATCGCCTGATGGCCCAGGCACACGCCCAGCAACGGGCGGCCCGCGTCGGCGGCGGCGGCGACCAGGTCCAGGCTGACGCCCGCCTCGGTCGGCGTGCAGGGGCCGGGGGAGATGAGAAAGGCTTGCGCCCCCGACGAGAGCGCTTGGCCCGCCGAGATCGCGTCGTTGCGGACCACCTCTACCTCGCTGCCCAATTCCTGAAGATAATGGACGAGGTTCCAGGTGAAGCTGTCGTAATTGTCGACGACCAGGATCATGGCACCGCCATAGCCGATCGCGCGGGCGGTGCAACGCCCCGTTCACATCGCCCATGCCAGGCGGTGCGATCGCCGCGACGGTGGCGCAATGTCCGATCATGCGACATAACGCCGCAATTCCGCCGGAAATCGGCCTTTACCGGGCTTCGTTCAGCATGGAGCCATGAAGGGCGTCCGACGTTATCAGGCGATAAGGAGTTTTCGTCACCATGGTTCGAGCCGCCCTGATTGCCGCCCTGTTGCTGACCCCGGCGACGGCTTTTGCCCAGCAAGCGGCGACCTCGGACCAGGCGCAGGCCAGCACCGGGCAGCCGCCCAAGCGGGTGCGCAACGTCACGCTGACCGGCGACCAGAAATGCCCCGAGAGCACGGCGGAGGAGGTCGTGGTCTGCGGCCGGGACGACGAACCCTATCGGATTCCCAAGGCCCTGCGTGACGACAAGCCGATCCCGGCGCAGAACCAGAGCTGGGTCAACCGCGCCGCGACCATGGATCAGGTCGGTCGCGTCGCGGGCGGTATCCCGGACACCTGCTCGCCGGTGGGCACGGGCGGCCAGAGCGGATGCAGCATCCTGTGGAACCAGCAATATCAGGCCGACCGCCGTGCGCGCCGCGCCGAGGCGACGCCGCCTGCGGGCGACGGGGAATAAGGGCGAATTGCCTGCCCGCAATCCTTGATCGCAAAACGTGCGTCTGAAATCATCCCTGGCCCTCACCTCCGTTCAGCCTGAGCGAAGTCGAAGGCCACGCCCAGAGTCGAAAACGATCAACTCTGCTCACCCCTCCCCTTCAGGGGAGGGGCCGGGGGTGGGGCGCTTCCGCAAGCGAAACGCCCATGGCGATACCCCAACCCCTCCCCTGAAGGGGAGGGGCTAAAACCGTGTAATGCTGATCGCTTTCAGCTTTAGCCTGAGCGTGGCCTTCGACTTCGCTCAGGCTGAATGGAGGAAACGGTTGTTGTAAGGGCGGTGGCGGCCGATGAGCCTCGTTCTACTGCCCGAAACCGCCTTCACCGGCCCGCGCGACCGCGTCGCGCGCGGCGGCGAGCATGGCGCCCGCCTTGGCCTCGCATTCGCGCTGCTCATAGGCCGGGTCGCTGTCGGCGACGATGCCAGCGCCCGCCTGGACATGGATGGTGCCATCCTTCACCACCGCCGTGCGCAGCACGATGCACGAATCCATCGAGCCGTCGGGCGAGAAATAGCCGACGCCGCCCGCATAAGGACCGCGCCGCTCCGGCTCCAGCTCGGCGATGATCTGGCAGGCACGGACCTTGGGCGCGCCGCTGACCGTGCCCGCCGGGAAGCCCGCGAACAGCGCGTCGAGTGCGTCCTTGTCATCGGCCAGATGCCCGACGACGTTCGACACGATGTGCATGACGTGGCTGTAGAACTCGACCGTATAGCTGTCCGTCACGCGTACGCTGCCCGCCGACGACGCACGGCCGACATCGTTGCGGCCCAGGTCCAGCAGCATCAGATGCTCGGCGCGTTCCTTGGGGTCGGCGAGCAGGCTGTCGCGATTGGCGGCATCCTCCGCCCGGGTCTTGCCACGGGGGCGGGTGCCCGCGATCGGGCGGATCGTCACTTCGTCATTGCGGACGCGGACCAGGATTTCCGGGCTCGACCCGATCAGCGAAAAGCCCGGCAGGTCGAGGTGGTAGAGGAAGGGCGAGGGGTTGATCCGCCGCAGGCTGCGGTACAGCTCGAACGGCGGCAGCGTGAAGGGCGCGGAGAAACGCTGCGCCAGCACCACCTGAAAGATATCGCCCGCGACGATATAGTCCTTCGCCCGCGCGACCATCTCGGCGTAGCGCCCGGGCGGAAGCGCCGGTTCGTAGGCGGGTTCGGGCAGCTCGGCGCGAACCGGGGCGGGCAGGGTGGCGGTCGCCAGGCGCGCGGCGGTGGCGTCCAGCCGCTCCTCCGCGTCCGCGATCATCCGGGCGGCATCGCGCGCCGCATCCGGCCAGACGGGGGCGACCAGATACAGCGCGTCGGCCAGCCGGTCGAAGACGAGAATGACCGTCGGCCGCACGAAGATCATGTCGGGCAGGCCGAGCGGATCGGCCTCGGGCTGGGGCAGCGCCTCGACCAGCCCCACCGTCTCATAGCCGAAATAACCGACCAGACAGGCGAGGACCGAAGGTAGCCCCTCGGGCATTTCGGCGCGGCATTCGGCGACCAAGGTGCGAAGCGCCGCGAGCGTCGGTGCATCGCACGGCGCGAACGCATCGCGGTTCGTCGCCCAGTGGCGGTTGATCGCGGCGGCATGACCATCGGCGCGGAAGACGAGGTCGGGGGCGAGGCCGATCAGGCTGTACCGCCCGCGCGTCGCGCCGCCCTCGACCGATTCGAGCAGGAAGTCGCCGCGCCCCGGCTCGATCAGCTTCAGCGCGGCGGCGACCGGCGTTTCGGTGTCGGCGATCTGCCGACGCCAGATCAGCTGTGGCTGACCATCGGCCAGCCGTTCAGCCGCGCTGCGCTCAGTTGCTCCCATTGTTCAGCAGCTCCGAGCGGGTCTTGGCGATCGCCTTGGGATCGGTCTTGACGACGACCGTGTCGCGAACGGCGCGGGCGAACTGCGAGACATATTCGCGGCCGATCAGGCGACCGATATCGCCGCGCGCGGCGCGGATCGCGGCGTCGTTGCCGGTCGCGTTGCCCGGTTCGATCTTGGTCACGCGGATGATGTACCAGCCTTCATTCTGCGGCGCGGCCAGCGTGCGGGCCTTGTTCTGCGGCATCGAGAACAGCAGCGCGAGCGGGGCGGCGGCGGGCGAGTTCTGCGCGGCGGCCAGATCGCGGCGCGAGGCGGTGATCGGACGAACCGGCGGCACCGCCAGCCCGGTTTCCTTCAGCGCCTGCGCCATCGGCATGCCCTTGTTCACCTTGGCGAGCACGGCATTGGCGAGCGCACGGGCGGCGGTACGCGCGCGGTCGGCGGTCAGGTCGGCAAGCACCTGACTACGCACCTGCGCCAGCGGACGCGGGGCGGAGCGCTGGATCTGGCCGACGCCGACGACCGCGAAGCCGCCGTCCTGGCCGATCGGCACGATCTGCGGCGCGTCGCCCTGTTCGGCGGTGAAGGCCGCGGTGATCATCGCGCGCTGTTCGGGCGTGGGCTGGAAGGCAGGTGCGTCGGGTGCGGCGCCCTGTGCGGTGACGGCGGGCGTGGCCTGTGCCTGCAGCTTGCGGTCGGCGACCACCTCGTCGAACGTGGCGTTGCCCGACAGCGCGTCCTCGATCGCATTGCGCATCTCACCCAGCGCGGCGGCCTGCTTCTGCTTGGTCAATTCCGTGACGATTTCGGGGCGCGCCTGGGCCAGCGACTTGCCGGGCACCTGGGTGATCGCATCGACCTTGGCGACGACGAAGCCGAGCGTCCCGCGCACCGGGCCGATCACGCCGCCCTGCGGCGCGCCGAACACGGCATCGGCGACGGCGGCCGAGGCCTGGGTGGTATAGGCGGCCTTGTCGACGCCCTTCTGCACCGAGGCCTCCAGCCCGGCGGCGCGCGCGGCCTCGGCCAGCGACGTGCCGCCTTTCGCCTTGGCGGCCAGCGCATTGGCGCCCGCCTGATCGGCGACGATGACCTGGGTCACGTCCCGCTTCTGGGTCGCGGCATAGCGCGACTGGTTGGTCTGGTAATAGCGGGCGATCTCTGCATCGCTGGGCGTCGCCTTGGCGGCGACGGCGGCGGGGCTGACGACCGCATAGCGGACCGCGCGACGCTCCGGCAGCGTGTAGCGCTGGACATTGCGATTATAGAAAGTCTGGATATCGGCGTCGCTCGGCGCGGCCCCGGCGGGAACCAGGCGGGTCGGGATATAGCCGACCTCGCCCTGCCGCTTTTCGAGCAGGAGCGAAGCATAGGGCAGCGCCATCTGCGTCGCGAACTGCGTCGCGCCGATGGTCGGGATGGTCAGCTGCTGCGCGAAGGTCGACCGCTCGATATCGGTGCGGACCTGCGCATCGGTCATCTTCCGCTGGGCCAGGAGCTGCTGGTAGAGCGCCGGGTCGAACTGGCCGTTAGGGCCGCGAAACGCCGGGATCGAGGCGATCTGGCCGTCGACCAGGCGGCGCGAGACGACCATGCCCTGCTGCTTGCCGAACTGTTCGAGCGCCAGGCCGGTGATCTCGCGCTGGAGCACGCCCTCGAACCCGCCGGCCGCGACGAATTGCGCCATGTCGAGGCCCGGCTGTTCCTGGCGATAGGCCGCGACCTCGTTCTGCGCGGCGGTGCGCAGGTCGTTGGCGGTGACCTTCGCGCTGCCGACCTTGGCGACGTCGGAGCCGTTCAGGCCGCCCGCCATGCCTGCGATGTTGGTGACGTCACCGGCCGCGAACGCGATCGCGATCACGCCCAGCACGATGAAGGTCACGACGACGCCGGCCTTGGAATTGATGATCCGGCGGAAGAAGCTGAGCATGGACGACCGATCGGCAAAGACAAAAACGTGTCCCGCTTTAGGGGCGAGGTCGCTCGGCATCAAGCTTGTGCGAAATGCACGATCCGCTATCGGTGTTGAACACGTATAACATGCGACTCAATCGGGGAGCCTCAAATGGCACGGCGCAAACTGGTGGCGGGCAACTGGAAGATGAACGGCTCGCGCGCGGCACTGGCCGAGCTGGATGCCATCGCGAGCGCTGCCGAGGCCGCGCCGAACGTCGATGTGGCGGTTGCGGTGCCCTTCACCCTGATCGCCCCCGCCGCCGATCGGGCACCCGGTCTGGCGATCGGGGCGGAGGACGTGCATGAGGCCGATTCGGGGGCGCATACAGGCTGCGTGTCGGCGGCGATGGTCCAGGAAGCGGGCGCGCGCTTCACCATCGTCGGCCATTCGGAACGCCGCGCCGACCAGGGTGAAACCAGCCAGGACGCCTGGGCCAAGGCGGCGGCGGCGCATCGCCAGGGGCTGAACGTCATCCTGTGCTGCGGCGAGACCGAGGCGGAGCGCAATGCGGGCCGCGCCGAACGCGTCGTGCAGGCGCAGATCGAGAAGTCCGTGCCCGACAATGCGGATGGCAGCTGGTTCACGCTCGCCTATGAACCGCGCTGGGCGATCGGGACGGGGCGGACGCCGACCGTGGACGAGATCGCCAGCATCCATGCCATCGCGCGCGCCAAGCTGCGGATGCTGATCGGCGATGCGGCGGACGGGGTGCGGATCCTGTACGGCGGATCGGTGACGGGCGAGAACGCCGCCGTGCTGCTGGCGGTCGAGAATGTCGACGGCGCGCTGGTCGGCGGGGCGAGCCTGACCGCGGCGAAGTTCGTGCCGATCATCGAGGCGGCGGCGGGGTTGTAAGGGCGCGGCAGGGCGTACGCTTCGACTTCGCTCAGCGTGAACGGCTGTGGGGGGCAATTCCCAACCGCCGTTCAGCCTGAGCGTAGTCGAAGGCCACGCTGGAACCTTGCCTCAAGCCCCCGAATACCGCTCCTTCAACATCCGATACGCCGCACGCAGGGCATAGGCATCGCCCCCCTTGGGCCGCCCCGGCTTGCCCGAAGGCCGCCAGGCAAAGACATCGAGATGCGCCCAGGCCGTATCCTTCGGCACAAAGCGCCGCAGGAACAGCGCCGCCGTGATCGCCCCCGCAAAGCCGCCATCGGGCGCATTGACCATGTCGGCGATGTCGGACTTCAGCATGTCGTCATACCCATCCCAAAGCGGCATCCGCCATACGGGATCGTCCTCGCTCGCCGCCGCTGCGAGCAGGTCCGCCGCCAGCGGCTCGTCATCGGTGAACAGCGGCGGCAGGTCGGGGCCGAGCGCCACGCGCGCCGCGCCGGTCAGCGTCGCGAAGTCGAGGATCAGATCGGGCTTTTCCTCGCCCGCACGGGTCAGCGCGTCGCCCAGGATCAACCGGCCCTCGGCATCGGTATTCGTGTTCTCGACCGTCACGCCCTTGCGGGTCTTGAGTACGTCGCCGGGGCGGAAGGACGCCGCCGACACCGCATTCTCGACCGCCGGGATCAGCAGGTGGAGCCGGACCGGCAGGCGCGCCGCCATGACCAGGCTCGCCAGCGCCAGCGCGTGGGCCGCGCCGCCCATGTCCTTTTTCATCAGCCGCATTCCGGCCGAGGGCTTGATATCCAGCCCGCCGGTGTCGAAACACACGCCCTTGCCGACGATCGCGATGCGCGGATGGGCGGGATCGCCCCAGTGCAGTTCGATCAGCCGGGGTGCGCGTTCGCGGGTGGCGGCCTGGCCGACCGCATGGATCATCGGATAGTCGCGGGCCAGCGCATCGCCGCTCGTCACCATAAGCTGGGCGTGATGGGTGCGGGCCAGCGCTTCGGCCTCCGCCTCCAGTTCGGCCGGGCCGAGGTCGCCCGCGCCGGTATTGACCAGATCGCGAACCTGCGCGGTTGCGGCGGCGAGGCGAATCATTTCGTCGCGATGCGCGACGTCGCGGGTCAGCAGCATGCGCGGTCCGATGTCGTCACCCTTGCGATAGCGGGTGAAGCGATACTGGCCGAGCAGCCAGCCCAGCGCATTGGCGCCGACCTCGGTCCCGTTGAGCCGATATTGGCCCTCCGGCAACGCCTCGGCCAGCTTGGCGAGCGACCAGGGGCTGGCGGCCTTGGCGACGCCCGCCACAACCGCGACGTCGCCGTCCTGGGGTAGCAGCAGATGCGTGTCGGGCTTGGCCGCGAAACGCTGCGCCGTTGCCAGCGCGCGGGTGGCGGCGGACTGACGCGACAGCCATTCGGCGAACCCATCGGCGGTCAGCAGCGTGATCGTCCGGGCGGGCTGTCCGCGATCGGGCTGGAGCAGGGGGGCGAAGTCCATCATTCGGCGGGGCTCACGAGGAATTGTTCGATCTTTCCGTTGGTGCCGGGCTCGGCATAGGTGCTGATCCGAAGCGTGCGACCCGGATAGGTCACGCGGTAGGAGCGGTTGACGAACCCGCCGCGCAGGCGCGTGCGACCCGCCTGTTCGATCTTGGTCGGCGCGCCCAGGGGCGACAGGCTGGTCCGGTAGTCGGCCAGCGTCGTCGGCGTGAAATAATAGGCGGCATCCTCGGTCAGCAGCGCGCGGTCGAGATGGCCCGCCTGCAACTGCGCATAGACGGCCTTGGTCCGATCGAGCGCGCTCGCGTCTGCATCACCCGTCTTGGACGGAGGCAGGATGATGTCGGTGATACCCTTGGCGATCCGGTTCTGAGCATCGGCGAACCAGGCATTGACCTCGACCACGATCGCGGCCTTGTCTTCGGGATACACGATATTCTCGGTGAGGAAGCCGACCGCCTCGCCACTATGCTCGATCATGCGGTGCCCGTCGGCGACCGCGATCCCTACGCCCAGGCCATAGCCGGTGTTGGAGCCATCGGTCAGGTTGACCGGCGTTTCCTGCTCGGCCCAGTCCTTTGGCGGAAGCAGCGTGCGGTTCATCCGCGCGATATCCCATTTGGCCAGGTCTTCGGCCGACATGGACAGTTCGCCTGCCGCGTAGAGCCAGCCGGGCGCGGCGGGCTTCTCGACCCGAACCGGGCCGAGCGCGTGGCGGAGATAGCCCTGCGGGAAGCCTGGGCCGATGGCCTTGTCCTGATCCAGCGCGCGAATGCCGAGCGGCTGGAAGACATGGGTCTGAAGGAACTGGAGCAGCGGCTGGCCCGACACCTTCTCGACGATCATGCCCGCCACGACATAGCCGGTGTTGGAATATTGCCATTGCGTGCCGGGCTTGAAGTCGAGCGGGGCCTTGGCCCAGCGGTCGACGATACCCTGCGGCGTGGTCGGGGTTGCCATGGCCTTGAAGCTGTAATCCTGCGGCCAATAGTCGCGCAGGCCCGAGGTGTGGCTGAGCAACTGGCGGATGGTGATCTTGTCACCGTCGGTGACGCCGGGGACGTATTTCGACACGGTGTCGTCGAGCGACAGCTTGCCCTCGTCCGCCAGCAACAGGATCGCGGCGGCGGTGAACTGCTTGGACACCGAGGCGATCTGATAGGGGAGTTTCGGGTCGGCGGGGCCGGTCTGGCCCTCGAACTGTTTGCCGTACGCCTTGGCAAGTACGATCCTGCCGCCGCGCACCACCGCGATCGAGGCGGAGGGGACGCCGGTGTCGGCCAGCGTCTTCGTCACCAGCGCATCGATCTTTTGGGTTTCCGCCGGGGTCAGGGCCTGGGCGAGCAGCGGGGCAGGGGCGATGAACGCGATCGCCGCCAGCAGTATGGGGTATCTCATGGTGCCCAAGGAAGCAGGTTTGCGGGGAGGGCGCAACGGGGTGGTTGGGGGCGTGGAAGCGTGGGCTTCGACTTCGCGCGGCCTGAACAGCTTTGGGGAGATAGGCTTTTCCCCCCTCCGTTCAGCCTGAGCGAAGTCGAAGGCCACGCTTCCACATTCGCCACGCTTGATCGGTGGTCGCGTGGAGAGGGATTCCCTTGGCCTTCGACGACGCTCAGGCTGAACGGAGGGTGGGTACGGTTTTTCCGCTTCACCCCGGCGAAGGCCGGGGTCCAGTTGCGATACCTTGCGTTGGAGCAGCCATGGCGCACCCTCGGCGGCATGGCATCTAGGCTCCGGCCTTCGCCGGGGTAGTAGTGGGAGGCACGGAATGACCACCGAACTGACCATCCTTGGCTGGTCGATCATCTTGCTGTTCATTCATATCGCGCTGCAATCGCAGCTGGCGACGCTGGACCGGGGCATAGGCTGGAATGCAGGCCCGCGCGACGGGACGCCTGCGCCATTGGGGCGCTATGCGGGTCGGGCCGAGCGCGCCTCGACCAATTTTCGCGAGACCTGGCCGGTCTTCGTGGCGCTCGCTTTGGGCCTCGCTGTCACCGGGCAAAGCGGCGGGGTGGCGGCGACCGGCGCGTGGGTGTGGTTCCTCGCGCGGGTCGCCTATGTGCCGCTATATATCTTCGGCGTCCGCTATGTGCGGTCGCTGGCCTATCTGGTGTCGATGGCCGGGATCGTGATGATGCTCATTCGTTTCCTGTGACGGGCACGCCGTACAGGTCATGCTCGTCGGCATCCTCGATGGCGACGGGCACAATATCGCCGACCGACAGATGCCCGGCATCACGCAGGAAGACTTCGCCGTCGATCTCGGGGGCGTCGGCCTGGGACCGTCCGGTCGCACCACCTTCCTCGTCCACCGCGTCGATGATGACGGGCAGGGTGCGGCCCACCTTCGCGGCGAGCTTGGCGGCGGAGATGGCGGCGGTCTTTTCCATGATCCGCGCGTAACGCTCTTCCTTCACCTCCTCGGGGACGTGGTCGGGCAGGGCATTGGCGGCGGCGCCCTCGACCGGCTCGAAGCGGAAGGCGCCGACCCGGTCGAGCTGGGCTTCATCCAGCCAGTCGAGCAGATATTCGAAATCCTCCTCCGTCTCGCCGGGGAAGCCGACGACGAAGGTCGAGCGGATCGCGATATCGGGGCAGATGTCGCGCCACTGGTGGATGCGCTGCAACACCTTGGCGTCGTTGCCGGGGCGCTTCATCCGCTTGAGGACGGACGGCGCGGCGTGCTGGAACGGAATGTCCAGATAAGGCAGTACCAGCCCTTCCGCCATCAGCGGGATCACCTGATCCACATGCGGATAGGGATAGACATAGTGCAGGCGTACCCATGGCGCGATCTTGCCCAGTTCGCGGGCGAGATCGGTCATGTGCGGCACGACCTCCTGCCCCTTCCACATCCGCGGTTCCTTGCGAATGTCGATGCCATAGGCGGAAGTGTCCTGGCTGATGACCAGCAGTTCGCGCGTGCCCGCCGCGACCAGCTTTTCCGCCTCGCGCAGGATCGCGTCGGGGCGGCGGCTGACCAGATCGCCGCGTAAGGACGGGATGATGCAGAAGCTGCACCGGTGGTTGCAGCCCTCCGAAATCTTCAGATAGCTGTAGTGACGCGGGGTCAGTTTCAGGCCGGCATCGGGGATCAGGTCGATATAGGGCGACAGGTTCGCGGGCGCGGCGGCGTGGACGGCCTCCACCACCTGCTCATATTCATGCGCGCCGGTGATCGCGAGCACGTCGGGGAAGCGGGTGCGGATCGCCTCGGCTTCCTTGCCCATGCAGCCGGTCACGATGACGCGGCCATTTTCCTTGATCGCCTCGCCAATCGCCTCCAAGCTTTCCTCCTTGGCGGAGTCGAGAAAGCCGCAGGTGTTGACCAGCACGACATCGGCCCCGGCATAGTCGGGCGACATCTGATAGCCGTCGGCGCGGAGCTGCGTCAGGATGCGTTCGCTGTCGACCAGATTCTTGGGACAGCCGAGCGAGACCATGCCGACACGCGGCGGAGTAGGGAGTTTGGTTGCCATGGGATGCCCGCGCCCATAAGCCAAAACGAGCCGCTTTTCCAGATGGCGCGCGAAGTCCGGTCGACAGGCGCGTGCGATCCCGGCATGGATGGGCGCGGAAGCGAGAGGATGGGGCGCGATGCTGGCGATCGGATTGATGTCGGGAACGTCGCTGGACGGCGTGGACGCGGCGCTGATCGAAACCGATGGCGAGGCGCTGGTCCGGCCCATCGCCTTTCGCACCGAACCTTATTCGGACTCCGCCCGCGCCGAACTGGCCGAGGCGACCGCGCTCGCCCTGACCTTCGACCGGCCGCGCGCCAGCCCGCCCATTGTCGCGGCGGGCGAGCTGATCGTGCGCACCCATGCGATGGTCGTGCAGAAGCTGCTGCGCGATGCGGGCGTCGAGGCGGCGGCGGTCGATGTCATCGGCTTTCACGGCCAGACGGTCGCGCATCGCCCCGATCGCGGCTGGACCTGGCAGATCGGCGACGGACAGGCGCTGGCGGATGCGACCGGGATCGTCACCGTGTCCGACTTCCGCTCGGCCGATGTCGCGGCGGGCGGGCAGGGGGCGCCGCTGATCCCCATCTATCACGCCGCACTTGCCGCCGATCTGGAGAAACCGGTCGCGCTTCTCAATCTGGGCGGTGTCGCCAATATCACCTGGATCGGCCGTGACGGCGCGCTGGTCGCGTTCGATACCGGACCCGCCAACGGCCTGATCGACAGCTGGATGGAGGCCGAAGCCGGCCAGCGCTATGATGCGAATGGCCAGATGGCGGCGAGCGGGCGGGTCGAGCCGACCGTGCTCGACACGATGATGGACAATGGCTGGTTCGACCTCGCGCCGCCCAAGTCGCTCGACCGCAACGACTTCACCATTCAGCCCGCGCGGGGCCTGTCGGCGGCGGATGGGGCGGCCACGCTGACCGCCTTTACCGCGCAGACCGTGGCGCGGGCGTTCGGTCACCTGCCCGAGCGGCCCCGGCGATTGCTGGTCGCGGGCGGTGGGCGGCACAATGCCACGATGCTGGCGATGATCGCGGCCACGACAGGGCTGACGCCGGAGCCGAGCGATGCGCTGGGCTGGGACGGTGACGCGCTGGAGGCGCAGGGCTTCGCCTATATGGCGGTACGGCGCTTGGGCGAGCGGGCGATCAGCTTTCCGGGCACGACCGGCGTACCGGAGGCGATGACCGGCGGCGTGGTTCATCGGCCTTCGGCGGGCTGATACTTTCCTCTCCTGCAAGGGGAGGGGGACCATGCGAAGCATGGTGGAGGGGTGTCACCGCTGGCCGTGACACCCCTCCGTCAGTCCTTTCGGACCGCCACCTCCCCTTGCAGGGGAGGAATACATCAGTGCCGCTTAGCTTTCGTTGGCACCACGGCGGCGACCGGGCAGCCGTCCATCTGGCGAACCACGGCGAACTGCGCCTCGGCGTTCGGCATTTCGTTCAGCTTGCGGGGACCGGCGAAGGCCTCGGACTGGCTCACCCGCGTTTCCTTCTGCACACAGTGTTCTTGGGCCTGTCCGATGCCGGGCATGGTCGAAGGCGGCGTAGCCGGATCGGCGGACAGCATCAACAGCGCGAGCAACATCATCGATCGTCTCCCGTGACAGGCGATCAGTCTATGTCAGCGGTGCGGCATCTGTCCATCAGCGCGCGACATAGGCGTCGATCAGCGCGCCGACATAATCCGGCTTGTCGCTGGTCAGCTCGGGCGCGGCATGGCCCTTGCCATAGATGAAGCCGTAAATGGGATAGGTCGAGCTGCCCAGGCCGTCCGAGTCGCGGAACCAGACCTTGACCTGGCTCCAGTCATTGCCCGGCGATACGTCGAACAGGGTCACGTCCTGTTCGGCATGGCCACGCTGGCCGTTCTGGAGCGACCAGTTGGCGTGGGTCAGCATCAGTACCCGGTCCTCGACCACGCGGCTGACCACCGCGACATGGCCGAGCGGCAGGCGGCTGGTCTTCTCGAACACGACGACCGCGCCGACGCGCGGGGTGCGTCCGCGCGGATATTTGCCCTCGGCCTTGGACCACCAGGTCCAGGCGTCGCCATAGATCGCGATGCCGGAGGCTTGGCGTGCGAAGGGAACGCATTGCCCGACATAGTCGAGCAGCGAATGCGCATCGGCCGCCGGGATCACCGTCAGGGCGCAGAGCGATGCTATAGCTTTGGACACCATGCCTCTCATGCCGATCAAGCTATCGGATTTGCGTGAATACCCAACTGTTCAAGATGGTTAACATGTCGCTAGGGAGATCGACGGAGGCGGGCGCGCGACCAGTCGAAGACCCCGGGGAGCGCATCAGCCGCGCCGCGCGCTCGCCCGCGCCTCCAGCAGGTCCCACAGGCCGCGATGCTGGACGAGCAGCTGGGTCGCCCCGAATCCGCGCGCACGGGCCAGGCCGATGCTCGCTTCGTCATCTTCCACGTCACATAGCGGTTCGGGCATCTGGCCGGGGGCGGGCAACAGGCCGAAGCGCCGCGCCGCGTGGTCCAGCACCTGCCGGATCGAGCGCCAGTCGAGGATCAGCGCGGACACCGCGCCGGTCGCACAGCCCCGCCGGTCCGAATTGGCGAGCATTTCCAGCGTGTGGCGAAGCTGGGTCAGCGCGGCATCGGTCTGCGCCTGGCCGGGGGTGGAGGGCAGTGGACCCGCCGCCGAGGTCAGGTTGGCGAGAAAGGCGCGCTCAAAGGCAAAGGCGTCGGACGACCGGATCAGCCAGGGGAGCGTTTCGAGCTGGATCCCGCGCGCCATGGCATAATCGATCATGCAGGGATGGTTGCCATGGACCGCACAGACCGCATGAACCGCATCGGTCAGGTCGTGCAGCAGGACCTGCGGCATCAGCAATGCCTGGACGTGCGGATGCCCGGCGCTGCCCGATTGCGCCAGGATCGCGCGGATGTCGCCGCGACGATCATTCTGAAATTCCAAAGCGGTACTCGTCGCCATGTCCGTTCCGATACAGGGCCGGGCGCCCAAGCGACTTGCCCTAACCAGATTTCGTTAATGCCGGGTTTACGAAATCCGCAAAGCCTGCGTTACGGGTTTAGTCGTTGGTTTGGTTACGGAAAAAGGTTCGGGAGTCGCCGTTCGCGGGATCGCGCTTGCGGGATGGCGGCGCCCTCGCGATAACGCCCGCCATGGCCGGGCCGGGACCCGGCAACGACAAGGTGTGGAGTGGTATGAATGCGCAAATGGGTGCTGGGTCTGGCGCTGGCGTCGGTAGGGGCGTCGATCGCCATGGGGTCGGGGGCGCCGGCGATGGCCGCTGACGTGCCCGCCAAGCAGGGCGAACTGACTCTCGACCGCGTCTTCGGCAGCCCGGACCTGTCGGGATCGCAGCCGCGCGGGCTGCGCCTGTCGCCCGACGGCACGCTGCTGACCTCGCTGCGCCCGCGCGCCGACGAGCGGGAGCGGCTCGACCTCTGGGCGCGCGACACCCGCACCGGCGAAGAGCGGATGCTGGTCGATTCCAAGAAGGTCGGCTCGGGCGCCGAACTGTCCGAGGCCGAGAAGATGCAGCGCGAGCGGGCGCGGATCGGCGGGTCGAAGGGGATCGTCGCCTATGACTGGGCACCCGACGGCAAGTCGATCCTGGTGCCGCTGGACGGCGACCTGTATCTTGCGGGGCTGGACGGCACGGTCCGTCGCCTGACCAACACGCCGGGCGGCGAGCTGAACCCGATCGTCAGCCCCAAGGGGGGGTATGTCAGCTTCGTGCGAGACCAGAATTTGTGGGCCATGCCCCTGGGTGGCGGCGAGGCGCGCGCCTTGACCACGGAGGGCGGCGGCACCGTCCATTTCGGCGAGGCGGAATTCGTCGCGCAGGAGGAAATGCACCGCTTCACCGGCTATTGGTGGAGCCCCGACGAACGCTATATCGCGGTCGAGCGGTTCGACGACGCGCCGGTCAAGGTCGCGGTTCGTGCCGCCATCGGCGCGGCGGGCACCAAGGTCTATGAACAGCGCTATCCGGCGGCGGGCACGCCCAATGCGTTGGTCGACCTGTATGTCATGAAGGCCGACGGATCGGGCCGGGTAAAGGTGGACCTGGGCAGCAACCCGGACATCTATCTCGCGCGGGTCGACTGGACCCCGGACGGCTCGGCGATGCTGGTCCAGCGCGAGAGCCGCGACCAGAAGACGCTCGACATGCTGCGTGTCGATCCCCGGACGGGAAAGTCGACGGTCCTCTTCACCGAGCGTTCGGGTGATCGCAGCTGGCTGAACCTGTCCGACGCCTATCGCCCGATGAAGGACGGCAGCCTGATCTGGCGGTCGGAGCGCGACGGCTATGGCCATCTCTATCGCTTTGCCAACGGCCAGTGGACGCAACTGACCAAGGGGCCGTGGGTCGTCACCAATCTGGTCGGCGTCGACGAAGCGAAGGGACGGTTGTACTTCACCGGCCTGAAGGACGATGTGCTCGAGCAGCATCTCTATGCCGTCGACATCGCCCATCCGAACGTCATCACCCGCCTGACCGAACGCGGCTATACCAACAGCGCGACGATGGACTCATCGGCCAGCCGCTTCATCGTCTCGCGCTCCAGCCCGAGCCAGCCGACCCAGGTCTATCTGGCCGACACGACCGGCAAGCGGCTGAGCTGGATCAACGAGAATGCGATCGTCGCGGGGCACCCTTACGCGCCCTATCTCGCCAGCCATCGCGAGACCAAGTTCGGCACGATCAAGGCCGATGACGGCACGACGCTCTATTGGGAGATGATCACCCCCAAGCTGGAGCCGGGCAAGCGCTACCCCGTCTTCTTCCAGCATTATGGCGGCCCCGGCACCGGCCAGCAGGTCACGCGCGGCTGGCAGGGGGCGCTGCCGCAATATCTGGTCGATCAGGGCTGGATCTTCTTCCAGATCGACAATCGCGGCTCATATAATCGCGGCAAGGCGTTCGAGGACGCCATCTACCACGCGATGGGCACGGTCGAGGTCGCCGATCAGCTGGCGGGGGCGAATTATCTGAAGACACTGCCCTTCGTCGATGCAGGCCGGATCGCGACCTATGGCTGGTCTTATGGCGGCTATATGTCGATCAAGATGCTCGAGAAGACGCCGGGCGTCTATGCGGCGGCCGTATCAGGTGCGCCGGTCACCGACTGGCAGCTCTATGATACGCATTACACCGAGCGCTACCTGGGCGATCCGCGTACCGATCCGCAAAGCTATGCGACGTCGCAGGCGATCACCGATGCGGCGAAGATCCGCGATCCGCTGATGCTGATCCACGGCATGGCGGACGACAACGTCTTCCTCGACAATGCGACGGCCTTCGCCGCCGAGATGCAGAAGACCGATACGCCGTTCGAGATGATGCTCTATCCGGGCCAGACCCACCGCGTCGGCGGGCCGGGCGTGTCCGAGCATCTGTGGCATACGATCCTGAACTTCCTGGATCGCACGGTGAAGGACAAGAAGGCGAAGTAACCCAATCCTCCCCGGCACGGGGAGGGGGACCATGCGGAGCATGGTGGAGGGGGCGTGCCACAAAGGTGGACCTGCGCGGCACGCCCCCTCCGTCAGCGCTTACGCGCTGCCACCTCCCCGTAACGGGGAGGATCTATGGACATGCACATGGCATTCCTGAAGACTTTCCACCTCTGGCCGTTCCTCGACACGCTGGTCAGCTATCTGACCGCCTTCGTCCTCGGCACCGTGATCGGGGCGGAGCGGCAATATCGCCAGCGCACGGCGGGACTGCGCACCAACGCCCTGGTCGCGATCGGCGCGGCCGCGTTCGTCGATCTCGGTCAGCGGCTGGGCGGCGATGTCGAGTCGATCCGCATCATCGCCTATGTCGTCTCCGGCATCGGCTTCCTGGGCGCGGGCGTCATCATGAAGGAGGGGATGAACGTCCGCGGGCTGAACACCGCGGCGACCCTCTGGTGCTCGGCGGCGGTCGGCTCGATCGCGGGCAGCGACATGGTGGCCGAGGCGGTGCTGCTGACCGGCGTGGTGCTGCTCGCCAACACCGCGCTGCGCCCGCTGGTCGACGCGATCAACCGTATTCCGGTCGAGGGACGCCATGTCGAGGCGACCTATTCGGTCAGCCTGACCACCAGCGCCGCGCAGGCCGGGCCGGTCGGCGACATGCTGGTCGAGCATCTGGAGCGTGCCGGGCTGCCGGTGGCCGAACTCGATACCGAGGAATTGGGCGAGGATCAGGTGACCGTCGCCGCCACCCTGACCAGCACCATCGTCGAGGCGGGCGAGCTCGACCGGATCACCGACCATTTCCAGTCCGTCCACGGCATCGCGCATGCCACCTGGGCCGCCAGCACGCACGACTGACGCGTGCTTGATCTTTCCAATCCGGGCTTTCTCGATCCACGGTTGGGAATAAGCGCGCGGTCCCGGACGTCGATCAGCCGGGACCATCGCATCGCAGCCCCTATGCCGACACTATGCGAAACCGGGGAATCGCTCTCGCATTGCTATGGCCGCCGGTAATAGCCGCTGAACCTATCGAGGAGGCGGTATGGCGGGTCGGACCATGACTTGGCGGCAGGGATTGGCGCTGCGATTGCTGGGCGTCGGACTTTGCGTCCTTGCCTGGCGAATGATCGTGTATCTGATGGCCATGGCGGGGCATGGCGGCCATGCCGGGCTGGCGGGCTATGCGCTGGCGACCGCTGGGTTCCTCTTCGCCAGCCTGGGGAGCGCGCTGGCGATCATGGGCGAGCATCTGTTCGACGAGGTGCAGGTCAGCGCCCGCTGGCGGCGGATATGACCGACACTATGCGCGCGCTATGCGATAGCGGCAATTCAGCCTCGAAACCCTATGGGGCGAGGCGTAGCTGATCCGGGCGGGCGATCGAACGCCCGATCGGCAGAGGTTTCCAGTATCCATGTGTACCGATTTCCCTATCGAACCCGACCGCCAGGCGCGGCTGATCTATGTCGGCCAGGACCATGCGGGTCACTGGCTGGTCCAGGATAGCGCAGGCCAGCTGGAGGGGCGCTTCATCTCGCGTGGCGCGGCCATGCGCTATGCGGTCGAGGAAGCCGAAATCTACCATGCCAGCGTCGCGGTCGCGCAAGCCGCGCTGACCCCGCTGGTGTCGTTCGACCCGGTGGCGGCCGACGCCCCCATGCTGTCGCGTGCGGCGTAAGGGAGGGGGTGACCATGCAGATCGACAGCAAATATCGGCACGACCCCCGCTGGCCCGCTATCGAGGCGGCGCTGGGTTCCCTGCGCGAGCGGCATCGCTGCGCAGTTCGGATCGTAGACGCCGATTGCGGCGCGGGCGGCTTCCTGATCGCGGTCGCCGAACAGGCGCGGACGATGGGCTTCACCGCGATCGAAGGACGCGGCCTTGGTGGCTCGCCCGCGATGGTCGGACGCGCGCGGGCGGCGGCGAAGCGTCATCGCCACGCCGCGATGGGGCTGGTGTTCGAAGCCGGCGATGCGGCCGACGCGCTGGCCGAGGAGCGTGACTTTCCTGCGGACATCCTGGTCTGTCATCGGTGCGGCACGCAGATGCGCGCCGCTGCAGCCTGCGTGATCGGCGATCCGGTAGGGGAGATGGCGGCATGAGCGGGCGGGACATGGCATGGCGGTCGCTGGGCGGTCTGATGACGCTGGGCGCGGTCGCGGCGACGTTGAGCGGACCATCGGAATCGCTGCTGGCGCTGTTCTGGTTCTTCGTGGCGCTGGGCGGCGTGGTACTGATGCTGAACGGCAAGCATATGATCCAGGCGCTCCGGGCCGAACGACGCGGGCATTATTACACCGCCGAGGCCATTCATGCCGCGCGTATCCGTCGGGGGCGGCGGTCATGAGCCGGGATACGGGCTTTGTGCTGCGGGGCGGCGCGCTCCATGCCGAGGGCGTAGCGCTCGGCCGCATCGCGCAGACGGTGGGCACGCCGACCTATGTCTATTCGGCGGGTGCCTTGCGCGCCGCCGCCCGGCGGTTCCGCGAAGCGCTGGCTCCGATCCCGCGCAAGTCGCTCGCCTTTGCTGTGAAGGCCAATCCGTCGCTGGCCGTGCTGTCGGTCCTGCGCGGCGAGGGGTTCGGCGCCGATATCGTATCGGGGGGCGAGCTGACCGCCGCGCTGGCGGCGGGCATGGCGGCGGGGGATATCGTCTATTCGGGCGTGGGCAAGACCCCGGAGGAACTCGCCCAGGCGCTGCATGCCGGGGTCGGGCACGTCAATCTGGAGAGCGAGCGCGAAGGAGACGTGCTGGCGGCGACCGCCGTTCGGATGGGCGTCGAGGCAACCGCGATGCTGCGGGTCAATCCCGATGTCGATGGGGGGACCCATGCCAAGATCACGACGGGCACCGGCGACAGCAAGTTCGGCGTCGCCTTCAAGGATGCGATCGGCATCTTCGACCGACTGGCCAGGCGTCCCGGCCTGACGCTGCACGGCGTGGCGGTCCATATCGGCAGCCAGATCATGGACCTGAAGCCGCTGGAGACGGCCTGTCGTCGGATCGGCGAGCTGGTCGCGGCGCTGCGGGCGCGGGGGCATGTCATCACCCATGTCGATCTGGGCGGTGGCCTGGGCGTCGATTATCATGACGGTCCGGACGGCGACGTCGCCGCTTATGGGGAGATGGTCGCGCGGGTCACGCATGATTGGGACGTGACCCTGATGTTCGAGCCGGGGCGCTATATCGCGGCCCATGCCGGGGTGCTGCTGACCCGCGTGCTCTGGGTCAAGCCGGGCGAGGAATGCCCGTTCGTCGTCATCGATGCGGGCATGAACGATCTGGCCCGGCCCGCGCTCTACGACGCGTGGCATGAATTCGCGGCGGTCGCCCCGAACGGCGCGACGATGCGCGCGCATGTCGTCGGCCCCGTCTGCGAGAGCAGCGACCGCTTCGCCAAGGGCCGGTTGATCGACCGGGTGAGGGAAGGCGACCTGGCCGTCCTGCGCGACGCCGGAGCCTATGGCGCCTCCATGGCCTCCTGCTACAACAGCCGGGCACTGGCGGCCGAGGTCATGGTCGAGGGCGATCGCTTTGCCGTCATCGCGCCGAGGATCGATGCGGCGGCCATCCGTCCTCAGAGCATGCCCGACTGGCTGGAAGCCCGTAGGCTTGGCCATGCGGCCTGAGGGGCGACCCGAGGGGCGGCCGGGGGTGCGTTAAACTCCCGCTTGTCCCGGCGAAACGCGCACTTTTCGCAAAGTTGGTGGACGTGTCCGCGCAATGACGCTACCGGCTCACGCTTCCGAGTGGAGGATATAATGGGTTATCGCGTGGTGGTCGCCGGGGCGACGGGCAATGTCGGCCGGGAAATGATCAACATTCTGGCGGAGCGGGAATTCCCGATCGACGAGCTGGCGGTCGTCGCCTCGTCGCGCAGCCAGGGCGACCAGATCGAATATGGTGAGACGGGCAAGATGCTCACCATCAAGAATATCGAGCATTTCGATCCGACCGGCTGGGACATGGCGTTGTTCGCCATCGGATCGGACGCGACCAAGGTATACGCGCCCAAATTCGCGGCCGCCGGTTGCGTCGTGATCGACAATTCGTCGCTCTATCGCATGGACCCGGACGTTCCGCTGATCGTGCCGGAGGTGAACCCCGACGCGATCGACGGCTACAAGGCGAAGAACATCATCGCCAACCCCAATTGCTCGACCGCGCAGATGGTCGTTGCGCTGAAGCCCCTGCATGACAAGGCGACGATCAAGCGTGTCGTCGTCGCGACCTATCAGTCGGTGTCGGGCGCGGGCAAGGCGGGCATGGACGAGCTGTTCGAACAGAGCCGCAATATCTTCGTCGGCGACCCCGCCGAGCCCAAGAAGTTCACCAAGCAGATCGCCTTCAACGTGATCCCGCACATCGACAGCTTCCTGGACGACGGTTCGACCAAGGAAGAGTGGAAGATGGTCGCCGAGACCAAGAAGATCCTCGATCCCAAGATCAAGGTGACGGCGACCTGTGTGCGCGTGCCGGTGTTCGTCGGCCATTCCGAGGCGCTGAATATCGAGTTCGAGAACGAGATCTCGGCCCAGGAAGCCCAGGATATCCTGCGCGAGGCCCCCGGCGTCATGCTGATCGACAAGCGTGAGGACGGTGGATACGTCACCCCGGTCGAGTGCGTCGGCGACTATGCGACCTTCATCAGCCGCGTGCGTGAGGACTCGACGGTCGATAACGGCCTGTCGCTGTGGTGCGTGTCGGACAATCTGCGGAAAGGTGCGGCGCTGAACGCCGTGCAGATCGCCGAGCTGCTCGGCCGTCGCCACCTGAAGAAGGGCGACTGAGCCCATCTAATTCCTCCCCTGCAAGGGGAGGAGGACCAGCGAAGCTGGTGGAGGGGTGTCCCGCTATCGAGAGGGCGACACCCCTCCGTCAGGCCTGACGGCCTGCCACCTCCCCTGCAAGGGGAGGAAAAGGGGTTACCGCCCCATATACAATCCCGGACGGTGCCAGGCGAACAGGATCAGGCTGATCGCGGCCGCGCTGATCGCCGACCAGATCATCTGCACCCCCGAGACCACCGGGATCGCCATCGCCAGGATGAAAACGTCGAGCGCGACCTGGGTCAGCCCCATGTTCCACCCGCGCTTGCGATAGAGCCAGATGGTAATGACCCCGGTTCCGCCGACCCCGGCCTGATGCCGGGCGAGCGACAATATGCCCATGCCGATCACCGTGCCGCCGACCAGCGCGGCAAAGGCCGGATGTACCCCGTCGACATGGACCGACACCCGCGTGATCGCCGAGGCGACGCCGATGCCGAGATTGACCAGCACCGTCTTCACCGCGAACCGCGCGCCCATCACCTTGTGGGCGAACAGGAAGAAGGGGATGTTGACCAGCGTGAACAGCACGCCCGCCGGCAGCGGCAGCAGATAGGACAGCAGCAGCGCGACGCCCGCGATCCCGCCCGTCACCAGCCCCGCCGCCTTCAGGAACATCAGCCCGACGACGAGCAGCGTCACGCCGATGAAGATCGCATAGGCGTCTTCGAGCAGGCTGTGCGGCCGCCCGATCGGGCTGGGCGGCAGGGTTTCGGCAGAAGAGGCGGTCGCTGCGGTCATCGAGGGTCCGGATCAAGGGTCCGGCATCCGCTCCCGATTGGCCTGCTTCTTGGCGGCAGAGAGCCGTCCCATACTGCAATCGCGGCGAAACGCCAATTGCCTGGCTCAGCCCAGGATCAGCCAGCCCAGCGCGATCATCACCACCAGTGCATAGAAGCCGCCCTTGGTCCGCAGCAGATAGCTGGCCCCCAATACCCCCGTCGCGGCAAGCGCGCAGGCGGCCACCCGGTCGGCGGCGATCCATTCCAGGATGACGAACGCGCCGACCATGTTCGCCGCCGCGTTGACCGCGATCCATAAATAGGATGGGAAAGCCCCGATCGACCCGATCAGCGGGATCTTGATCGTCGCAAAGCCGCGCATCGTGCCGGGAAACAGATCCGCCGCCAGGTGAAAGCCCACGCCGAACCCCAGCCCCGCTGCGACCGGCCATGTCCGCAGGTCGAGCGTCGCGACATAGAAGGGCAGGACGCTGTGTACCAGCGCGCTGCGATGCTGGAGCTGGAGCGGGGTATCGAGATCGGGCAGCCGCGTCCCCGCCGCCGTCGCTGTCGCTACGCATGCGATCAGCATCCACGGGCCTCCTCCACCGGCGAACGCCAGGATCACCGCGAGGAGAAGGAATAGGGATGCTGCCATGGGCGGCGGCTAACGGCTTGTACCCCTTTTGTCCATGAGTGCGACTCGCTGCGAATCATAAAAAAGCGCGGATTCCCGCCATTTTGTGACGGGCCGCTTGGAATGGGACTCAAGCCGCTCGCTCGGCCCGCACGGACAGGGTCAAGGTACAATTTTTTGAGGGTGGTCGGCAGGCCCGGCTCCGGCATAGTCGACGCCATGACCATGCAGGCCAAAGCGGGTATCGGCGCGCTGACCGACCGGGAAAAGCAGACGCTGCGGCTGATCGTCCGGGGGCATGACGCCAAGTCGATCGCGCGCGAGCTGAACCTGTCGGTCCACACCATCAACGAACGCCTGCGCGACGCCCGCCGCAAGCTGGCCGTGTCGAGCAGCCGTGAGGCGGCGCGGAAGCTGCTGGAGGTCGAGGGCGACACATCGCTGCCCACCCCCGAATATGTGGGGGACATGAGGATCGGGGAAGATTCTGTGGCCTCGGTGGCCGATGACGAACCGGCGCCGATCGTCGGCGTGGAGGCCGGCAGCCGCCGTGCCCGGATCATCATCGGAGCGACGCTCATGACCCTTGCCTTCAGCCTGCTGGCCCTTGGCGGCCTGACCCACATGGCCTCCGCCCCGCCCCAGGCGGCCCCAACTTCGAACGCTGCGACCGATCCGGGGGCGGTCGAGGTGGCGCAGCGTTTCGTGCAAATGATCGACCAGGGCCGCTGGGCCGACAGCTATCGCCTGACCACAGCCAGCTTCCGCACGCTCAATACCGAACAGGTCTGGGCAACTACGTCGGAGAAGGCACGGGCACCCCTGGGGAAAATGGCGTCGCGAACCTTCCTGAGCCAGGACGACATCCCCGCGCCGCCCGCCGGTTATCGGATGGTGCGGTTCAACACGCGGTTCGGGACATCGGCGGCGATCGTCGAGACGGTGACGCTGGAGCGGGAGAATGGCGAGTGGCGGGTCGCCGGGATTTATGTCGGCTGACGTTCCATCGACCGTTCAGCCTGAGCGAAGTCGAAGGCCACGCGATGATCGCGTGAGAAAAAGTCGATACATGCACTTCGACTTCGCTCAGTGCGAGCGGTCGTCTGGATGACCACGTGCACATTTCGGCCGACCAGATTAGTAGGTCCTCGTACAGCTTCATCGCCGGAGACCGAACCCTTGGCCGACACCGCCCCCGAAACCCGCTTCTTCGACAGCTTCGACGGCACCCCGATCGCATGGCGCGAGATGGGGGAGGGGCGGCCCGTGGTGCTGATCCATGGCTATTTCTCCGACGCCTATACCAATTGGATCCGCTACGGCCATGCCGCCGCCATTGCCGCCAAGGGCTTCCGGGTGATCATGCCCGACCTGCGTGCGCACGGCGAAAGCGGGAAGCCGCACGACCCCGCCGCCTATCCCAAGGACGCGCTGACCCGCGACGGCCATGCGCTGGTCGAGCATCTGGGGCTGACCGATTATGATCTGGGCGGCTATTCGCTGGGTGCCCGGACGGTCAGCCGGATGCTGGCGACCGGCGCGGAGCCGGGCAAGGCGATCTTTGCGGGCATGGGGCTGGAGGGGCTGCTCCACACCGACCGCCGGGTCGCGCACTTCACCAATATCCTGACCCGGCTGGGCGAGCATCGGCGCGGCACCCCCGAATGGATGGCCGAGGCGTTCCTGAAGACCACCGGTGGCGATCCGGTGGCGCTGCTTCATATCCTCCAGACCTTTGCCGACACGCCTCTCTCGGCAATCGAGGTCTTCGACCTGCCGACCCTGGTCGTGGCGGGCGTCGACGATTTCGACAACGGCGCAGCGGTCGAGCTGGCCGAGGCCTTGCCGCGCGGGCGCTATGTCGAGATTCCGGGCAACCACATGGCCTCGGTGACAAAGCCCGAGCTGGGCGCGGCGATCGCGCAGTTCCTCACCGCTTGACGGCGGCGGCCAAAGCCGCGCAACTGCGCGCCATCCGCCCCGTTTCGAGGGCGTTTCAGAATGTTAGGGGGATAGCATGATCCGTTCCGCCGTTTCCGGCACCGTACTCGCCTTCCTGTTCGCCGGTGCCGCACAGGCCCAAACTTCCGCGCCTGCCGCGCCTGCCGCGCCTGCCGCGCCTGCCGCGCCTGCCACGCCAGCGACCCAGCCGCCCGCGACCGTCGCCGGGGCGGATGCCTTTGTCGCCGAGGCGGAGAAGACGCTGGCCGAAAAGTCGGTCGGTGCGCAGCAGGTCGCCTGGGTCAATGCGACCTATATCACCGACGACACCGATGCGCTCGCCGCCGCGTCGGGCGCGGAGATGACCGATCTCGCCGTCCGCTACGGCCTGGGCGCGGCGCGCTATCAGGCGCTGCCGGGCCTGTCCTATGACACCAAGCGCAAGCTGGACCTGCTGCGCGGCGGGATCACCTTGCCCGCGCCGACCACACCGGGGGCCTCGGCGCAGCTGTCGATGCTGACGACGCGCATGTCCTCCTCCTATGGCAAGGGCAAGGGGCTGCTGAACGGCCAGCCGATCAACGGATCGGACATCGAGGCCGCTATGGGCAGCGAGCGCGATCCCGCGAAGCTGAAGGAGATGTGGGTCAGCTGGCACGACAATGTCGGCGCCCCGATGCGCGCCGACTATGCGCAGATGACCGGGCTCGCCAACCAGGGGGCCAGGGAACTGGGCTATGCCGATGCGGGCGCGCTGTGGCGCTCGGGCTATGACATGTCGCCGGAGCAGTTCGCGCAACTGACCGACAAGATCTGGGGCGAGCTGGAGCCGCTCTACAAGGCGCTGCACACCTATGTCCGTTGGAAGCTGAACGAAAAATACGGCGATGCGGTGCAGGCCAGGACCGGCCCGATCCGCGCCGACCTGCTTGGCAATATGTGGGCGCAGGAATGGGGCAATATCTACGACCTGGTCGCGCCCAAGGGTGCCGGCGATGTCGGCTTCGACACCGGCGATCTGCTCAAGGCCAAGGGCTATGACCCGATCAAGATGGTCAAGGCGGGCGAGGGCTTCTATTCCTCGCTGGGCTTCGCGCCCCTGCCGCAGAGTTTCTGGCAGCGTTCGCAGATCGTGAAGCCCGCCGACCGCGAGGTCATCTGCCACGCCTCGGCCTGGGACATCGACAATCTGGACGATATCCGGATCAAGATGTGCACGAAGGTGAATGCCGACGACTTCGTGACGATCCACCACGAACTCGGCCACAACTATTACCAGCGCGCGTACAAGGGGCAGCCCTTTCTCTACAAGAACGGCGCGAATGACGGTTTCCACGAGGCGATCGGCGACACTGTCGCCCTGTCGATCACGCCCGATTATTTGGTGAAGATCGGGCTGCTCGATCCGGCCAAGGTGCCGAGTGCGGACAAGGATATCGGCCTGTTGCTGCGCCAGGCGATGGACAAGGTGGCGTTCCTGCCCTTCGGCCTGCTGATCGACAAGTGGCGCTGGGGCGTGTTCTCGGGCCAGATCCCGGCCAGTCAGTATCAGGCGGGATGGGACGCGCTGCGCCTGAAATATCAGGGCGTGGTGCCGCCGGTCGCGCGCGACGAGACGAAGTTCGATCCGGGCGCCAAGTACCACATCCCGGCGGGCGTGCCCTATGCGCGTTACTTCCTGGCGCGGGTGTTGCAGTTCCAGTTCTACAAGGCGGCGTGCCAGCAGGCCGGATGGAAGGGGCCGCTGCATCGCTGTTCCTTCTATGGCAACAAGGAGGTCGGCAAGAAGCTGAACGCGATGCTGGCGATGGGCCAGTCCAAGCCGTGGCCTGATGCGCTTCAGGTGTTCACCGGCAGCCGCGAGATGTCGGGCAAGGCGCTGGTCGAGTATTTCGCGCCGTTGAAGACCTGGCTGGACCAGCAGAACACGGGCAAGCCGCAGGGTTGGTGATGGTTTTCCGCACCGACGTTGTCTGCCCCTCCACCACGCGCTGACGCGCGCGGTCCCCGTCCCCATCAGAGATGGGCAGGAATGGGGCGGGCCTTCGTAAATCCTCCCCAAGCTTGCTTGGGGAGGGGGACCGCCGCGCAGCGGTGGTGGAGGGGCAGGGGTCGCCAGCGGTGACACCCCTCCGTCAGCCCTTCGGGCCGCCACCTCTCCTTGCAGGGGAGGAATTCGGGACTTTCTCCCGCCGGACCAAAATCCCAACCGCCGTTCAGGCTGAGCGAAGTCGAAGCCCATGCCCGGACATAGGCCAAGGGGACAGGTTTTCCCTTAGCCTTCGACTTCGCTCAGGCTGAACGGAGCCGGGGATCAGTCCCGGTCGTCCTCGTCGCCGTCCCGCTTTGCGCTGCTCCCCTTGAGCGACAGCAGTGCCGCGGTCAGCCCTGCCGCCGCCGCAAGGCTCCCGAGGATCGAGGCCACGCCCCATTTGCCGCCGACCCGGTCCAACCCGTGCTTGCCCAGGGCAGGCGCGGGGGCAGGCTTGATAGCGGCGGGTTTGCGCGGGGGCGCCTTGCGGGGCGCGGTGCGCTTGGTAGAGCGGGGCTTG